>CAYRAD010000048.1:0-11281 GCA_964422135.1 uncultured Vicingus sp. | reverse complement strand
TAAACTTAATCTGTGTAAATAATAATGCACAGGTTAAAATTAAGCTAAACTTATAGATATTAATTATTGATAATTTTTAAGCCAGGTTAAGGCTTCTTCCTTTGATTTAAAAAACCGGGTAGAAACACGTGGCTTATTAAATTTAATATAAAAGTTAGCAACTATTTTGTAAGCCAGAGAAGTAAACACATATGCTTCTACTTTAGAATATTGCAATCCTCTGTCTGATGCTGAAAAGCTTCTTGCTTTTTTGGTAAAAGTTACAAATTCACCAGTAAGGTGTAGAATTGGGTATTTTTTATTCTCCAAAATTTGATCGTAAACTGCTAAAAGCTCTTCGCAAGCTTTAACATCAATTATGCTATTATTAATAAACTTAACCTCAACAATACCATCCTCACGAAGCAAAATTGTAGAATGATTTAATACAACCGTATTGTCATTTTTAACCAACAAAATATATTTTTATTTAAAAATAAAGAATTACAATTTTTCCAGCAAATATTTTCCGGTAAAACTTGATTGGCAATCAGTTAAATCTTCAGGAGTACCTGTAAATATTAATTCACCTCCATTTACTCCTCCCTCAGGACCAAGGTCAATTACCCAATCGGCACATTTTACCACATCTAAATTATGCTCAATCACAATAATGGAATGCCCTTGAATAATGAGTGCATTAAAAGCTTTTAACAACTTTTTTATGTCATGAAAATGAAGCCCGGTTGTTGGTTCATCAAAAATAAAAAGCAAATTATCGCTGGTATCTTTTTTTGATAAAAATGAAGCCAGTTTAACCCGCTGTGCTTCACCACCACTTAGTGTATTGGAAGATTGTCCAAGATGAACATACCCTAAGCCAACTTCCTGTAGCGGCAATAATTTATCGATAATTCTTTTTGATATATTTCCACCCGATTCTTCAAAAAAAGCAATCGCTTCATCGATGGTTAAATTCAGAATATCTGAAATGTTCTTTTCGTTGACTTTAATCTCCAGCACTTCTTCTTTAAACCGTTTTCCTTTACATTCTTCACAGCTTAAATGAATGTCTGCCATAAATTGCATTTCAACCGTAATTTCTCCTTCTCCTTTACACATATCACACCTGCCGCCATCCACATTAAATGAGAAATTAGACGGTTTATATCCTCTAACTTTCGCTAATTTTTGAGAAGCAAACAAGTTCCTTATCTCATCATAGGCTTTTACATAGGTAACAGGGTTGGATCGGGAAGATTTTCCGATTGGATTTTGGTTAATAAATTCAACACCTTTAATACTGTTAATATCTCCCTCAATTTTATCAATATGTCCTGCCTTTTCTGTATAACCATCAAACATTTTTTTAAGTGGTGATAATAAGCAGTTTTTTACCAAAGACGATTTACCTGAACCACTAACACCTGTAACTACGGTAAGCGTGTGTAATGGAAATTCCACATCAAATCCTTTCAGGTTGTTTTCTCTTGCCCCTTTAATAATAATCCTTTTTTTCCAGTTTCTTCGTTTATCAGGAACTTCAATACTTTCCTCTCCGTTTATGTATTTTGAAGTAAGTGTTTTTCCATCAATCAATAATTCTTGATAATTTCCTTGAAAAACTACTTTCCCACCCAAATGTCCGGCTTCAGGTCCAAGATCAATAATTTCATCTGCAGCTTTAATAATGTCTTCATCATGCTCCACAACAATAACTGTATTGCCCAATTTTTGCAAATCTTTTAACACACCAATCAACTTTTCAGTATCTTTTGAGTGTAATCCAATACTTGGTTCATCTAAAATATACATTGAACCTACTAAACTACTACCCAGTGATGTAGCCAGATTAATACGCTGTGATTCTCCTCCTGAAAGTGTTGAAGAAAGCCTGTTTAAGGTTAAATATCCTAACCCCACCTTTGTTAAATACTGCAAACGATTTTTTATTTCAATAATTAACCTGTCAGCTATTTCTGTATCATGTTTGTTTAAGGTTAAATCGTTAAAAAATTGTTCCAATTGATTGATAGGCATTAGTACCAAATCGGTAATGGACTTCCCTGTTATTTTTACATAATTGGCATCTTTCCTTAACCTTGTTCCTCTGCAATCCTGACATAAAGTTTTGCCTCTATACCTTGAAAGCATCACTCTGTACTGGATTTTATAACTTTTTTCCTCAATTTTTTTGAAGAATTTATTCAATCCTTTAAAATATTTATTTCCTGTCCAAACCAATTGTTTTTGTTCATCAGAAAGCTCATAAAACGGTTTATGAATGGGAAAATTAAATTCTGCAGCATGCATCACCAGTTCATTTTTCCATTTTTGCATTTTTTCTCCTCTCCAGCATACAATAGCATCTTCATAAACAGAGAGGTTTTTATTTGGAATTACCAAATTTTCGTCAATCCCAATAACACTTCCATAACCTTCGCAGGTTTTACAGGCACCTACCGGATTATTAAAGCTAAAAAAATTCACATCAGGTTCCTGAAACTCAATACCATCAGCTTCAAACCTGTTGTTAAATGATTTGGTTTGAGTTTTCACACCATCATCAATAATCAGTTTACATGCCCCATTTCCTTCAAAAAATGCTATTTCCACACTATCGTAAATACGACTGATATTTTCTTCATTGTTATTGATGATAAACCTATCGATGAGTAAACTAAGCTGATTTTCCTTAATTTTTGCTACATCTATTTTATCAATGCGTGTAATTTTATTTTCGAACCATATCCTGGTAAACCCTTGTTTTAACAACAAATTCAATTGTTCTTTTAGGTCTTTCTCTATGCTGTCAATATCAGCTAATAAAATAACACTTACATCATTTTTTAACGATTTAATATACGCTGCTATACTTTCTGATGTATCTCGCTTAACTTCTTTTCCTGATATGGGAGAATAGGTTTTCCCAATTCGGGCAAATAAAAGCTTTAAATAATCATAGATTTCTGTTGAAGTACCTACGGTTGAGCGTTTATTAACTGTTTTTACTTTTTGTTCTATGGCAATTGCAGGAGCTATTCCATAAATATGGTCAACATCAGGTTTTTCAATTTTACCTAAAAACTGACGGGCATAAGAAGATAAGCTTTCCACATATCTTCTCTGACCTTCTGCAAACAAAGTATCAAATGCTAATGATGATTTTCCTGAACCCGATAAACCCGTAATTACAATAAATTTATTGTGAGGTATTTTAACATCAATGTTCTTTAAATTATGGACTCTTGCACCCTTTATTAATATGTTCTTTTCCTTATTAATTGGTTTGAAAACCGTATCGGGCATAATTGTTTTTGATGTTAATTTTTGTTAAAGAATTCAAAATTACTTTTCTTTTTAGTAGTTTTGGATAAACAAAATATTTTTTTTGTCGTACAATAAAGTCAAAGAAACAACGTTTTGTTGTTTTGTCATAACATTAAAAATTTAAGACGCCTATAAATAATATCTACTCTTTATACAAATAATAAGCTGAAAAGCTTTACCATTTAAAACAATAAAAAGAGGAGGTATTATGAAACTTTCAGAATTTTCGGAGAAGGAATTAGTTCAATCTTACCTAAAAGGTAACGAATTGGCTATTGAACAATTAATAATACGCTTTAAGAATCAAGTCTATACCTACATTATATGTAAACTACGAAACAAAGCTTTAGCCGAGGACATTTTTCAGGATACTTTTATTAAAGTAATTAATACCATTAAAAAAGGAAAATACAACGATGAAGGAAAATTTTTACCTTGGGTGATGCGAATTGCTCATAATTTAATCATAGATTATTACCGGAAAAAAGGAAGAATGCCCATTGCAGATGGTGGAGAAGATTTCGATATTTTTGATATCATAAAAAGTCCGGATATTAATGTTCAGGAAAATATTGAAAAAACTCAAATATTAAATGATGTAAAAAAATTAATCCAATATTTACCTAGTGATCAGAAAGAAGTGTTAATGATGAGATTATATTATGATATGAGTTTTAAGGAAATATCTGAAACAACCAACGTAAGTATAAATACAGCCCTTGGAAGAATGCGTTATGCACTTATAAACCTCAGAAAAATGGCTGAAGAAAAGAATTTGACTTTTTCCCTTTATTAAATTTAGTTTGTTATAATTAGTTAGATAAAAGCCCTGAAACTGTGCAAAGTTCAGGGCTTTTTAAATTTTTTATTTAAATTATAATAAATTAAAAAAGTTAGCGTTAGATAATAACTAACTTAATAATTATATTTTTTTTTATGCCTATGCAAAAATTTACTCACTTTGAATTATTGGAAATAACTGAAAAAGAAGCTGAAATTAAAGCTTTAATTCACAATAAAAAGGAGAAAAAAATGTATTCTCCAAAACAGGAAACAATCAATAATATACTTAACTACTCAAAAGCACTGAGCATCAGAAAATCTAAAAATTTAGATTATTTTGAGTTGGTTTTGAATTAACGGTTTTTTCAGGAACAAAAATTTCCAAACTCTTATCTTACCGCGATAAGAGAAATTTCTACGTTGGCATTTTTAGGTAAACAAGATACTTCTACAGTTTCTCTTGCCGGAAAATCTTGTTTAAAATAACTGCCATAAACTTCATTAATTCTACTAAAGTTATCCATATTACTTATAAAAATTGAACACTTTACTACATTAGAAAAATCCATATCAGCACTATACAATACAGCTTTAAGGTTTTCCATTACCTGTTTTGTCTCATTTTCTATCGAATCCAAAATCATCTCACCGTTTATAGAATTTATCGCTACCTGACCAGAAGTATATAATGTATCCTCTACCATTACGCCTTGATTATATGGGCCAATAGGAGATGGTGCATTTGAAGTATTTATAATTTTTTTCATTTGTACTTAATATTATCTATTTTTAATGGCAAATTTCGACAAATAATCGAAAATATAAATTTTGTTATTCATACTCTTAATGCTAATGATTATGGTAAATATTTTTAAATCAAAAAGGATACTAATTTCTTTATTGTATTTATTTATGGTGGCTCCAATATATTCGTATGCAAATGAGCCTGAAACAACTCACGAAAATTCAGATCACATTGAGAATGTTAACCATACTAAAGCTGAACAAAAACATCATACAGATACATCTCCTTTATTCTTTATAATTGTAGCTGTTTTTATTGGTGCAATTGCTCGTTATTTATCCAATAAAAGTGTATTTCCTTTTACTGTTATACTCCTTCTTATTGGTATTGCATTAGGAGTTTTAGGAAGATTCAATTATTTAGATATATATGAAATTGGAGGTTTCCATCTCAATTTTTCCTTTTTTGATCATTCTATTTCATGGGCAGCACATATAAATCCACATCTATTGCTCTATATATTTTTACCCATCCTTGTTTTTGAAGCTGCTTTTGGAATGGATTTTCATATTTTCAAAAAAACATTTGTAAATGCAACGATATTAGCTGTTCCGGGAATTATTGTAGCTATATTTTTAACAGCTATTTTCATTGTAGGTCTATACTATTTTAATATTGGAATTGAAAAATGGACATGGACAATGGCTCTTCTATTTGGAGCTGTGATTAGTGCAACTGATCCGGTTGCTGTAGTTTCCATTTTAAAAGAGTCTGGAGCAAGTAAAAAACTAGGTACTTTGATAGACGGCGAATCCTTATTAAATGATGGAACGGCTATCGTTATTTTTATGGTAATATTTTTAGGAATTACCGGTGAAGGATTAGAAAGTTCTCCCATAGTAGAATTCATAAAAGTTTCTTTTGGTGGAACAGCAGTTGGTTTGATTATAGGTTGGTTGGTTATTAAGTGGATAAAAAAAGTATTTAATGATCCTTTGGTTGAGATTAGTGTAATTATTGCTGCCGCTTATATCACTTTTTTTATTGCTGAACATTTCGTTCATGTTTCCGGTGTGTTAGCATTAGTGACTTTTGGATTATTAATGGCAAGTTCAGGTAAAACAAAGATAAGCCCTGAAGTACATCATTTCTTACATGAGTTTTGGGAGTTGGCGGCTTATATCGCAAATACACTAATATTTTTAATAGTAGGAGTTGTAATAGCAGAACGAACCGTTTTTACAGGAAAAGATTTCTTAATTCTACTCTTAATTTACATCGGAATATTTATCGTCAGAGCTATAGTAATAGCCATGTTTTACCCTGTAATGAAGCGTATTGGATACGGTATGGATAAAAAAGATGCTTATGTGGCGTGGTATGGAGCGTTAAGAGGTGCTATCGGATTAGCCTTGTCATTAATTGTTGCCGGAACAGAAAGCATTGATCTGGAAATTAGAAATCAGTTTTTATTCTTTACTGCCGGTATCGTGACCTTAACTTTATTAATCAATGCGACTACCATTAAAATATTAGTCGATAAACTTGGCTTGACTAAACTTTCTTCAGCAAAAATTCTTGCGTTAAATAGTGCCAATAATTTTATTTTAAAAAGTGCTGAAAAAAATATTGAACATTTAAAATCTGACAGGTATTTGAAACGTGCAAACTGGAAAGTAGTGAGAAAGTTTTTACCTAAATTCAAAGATAGTGCTATTTCTGATATTATTGAAGGTGATAGTGATGTTGCTGAATCAAGAACTAGAGTTTTAGAAAAAGAAAAAAGTAGTTATTGGCATCAATTCAAAGATGGTTTATTAGGAGACCGTGCTTATCAGATATTAACCGGCGACATCAATAATATATTAGATTCAAAAGGACATATCTCTTTATCTAAAAGAGGTGATATGGAAAATCTGTTAAAAACACCTACTTTTTTAAGTAAAGCACAGAATTATCCATTAGTGGGTAAATTCGCTAAACAGCTGTTTTTTGAAAGGTTAACAACCAGTTATGATTGTGCTAAAGGCTTTGTTACAGCTCAGGAAGATAGTTTAAAACTTGTAGAAAGCATATATAGATCTGCAGAAGAAAATGAACAAGAGAAATTACAATTAATTGAAGAAGAAATTAATGAAAATAGAATTGAAGGCTTAACTTTTTTAAGAAATTTAGGTAAAGATTATCCCGAAATATACGGAGCTATTGCGACTAAAGAAGCGATAAGAACCATGTTAAATTTTGAGAAACACACTGTAAATAAATTACAGAAAAAAGGTAGAATAGCAGGTAGTGAAGCCAGTAAGATGATTCAAAATATAGAAAACAGGATGAAAGAATTAAGAGACACTCCTCCTGCTTTTGGAATCCCTGATACTGAAGAATTATTGGCTGAAGTACCATGGTTGAAAGATGTTGACCATAACTTCCTTCATAAGATTGCCAGAAAATTTGAAAGTAAAATATTCAATACAGATACAGTATTGCTGCATGAAGGTAAAATTGAAGATGGCATGTACATTATTGTAAGAGGTAGTATAAAAATTACAATAAATGGTAAATTAATTGATTTACTTGGACCAGGAAATACAATTGGCGAAGTTGCAGCTCTAAACAATAATAAAAGAACTGCAACAGTAACTGCAGAAACCCCTTTAACAGTGCTTTGGATATCATCAAAAGGTTTAAAACAATTGGTTGAAGAATATAAAGAGATTGAAGATAAAATTTGGAATATTACCGCATTAAGATATGCTTATCACTTGTTAAGAGATGTTTCTCCTTATGACAAACTAAGTAAAAAACAATTTGAGAAAGAGCTCAAAAAAGGAATTATTAAGAAGTATAAATTAAACGAAAAAATCAATTTAGCTGATAAATCTGCAGTACTTATTAATGGATCTGTGAATAATAATGAAATACATTCTCCAAGTGTATTAAGAAATGAAATCTTTACTACAAGTAGTAATTCTATAGTTTTTTCAATAGATGATTTAACGTAATATTTTCCTTACAAAAGCAACAGTAAAGTAACTCATAAGAAATAAACCCATCCAGCCTTCAACTATTGAAATTCCGCGGCTAAACCCGGTCGGATAATAATCGCCATAACCTATAGTTAAAAAGGTAATTGCACTATGGTAAAAACAAGTTTGAACAAAGCTTAATCCATCAGTTGCACCAACAGAATTAACGATACCTCCAATATTAAATACTGGAAGTAATAAATAAAGTAAACTGTACAAAGCATAAACAACTACCATACTTAACAAAACTCTTATCGGGCTTGTAGCATATAAGCCCATGACATCAAAAATTAACCATCTAAAAAGATAACTTGGAAGCTTTAATAATGATGTACCTCCTTTTTTCAGTACCTTTTCATATCCTGCCCTAAGTTCAAACCTTTTAAACTGGATATATGCCAAATCTTCATCATCGTACTGACCGCTTAAATGAAAATTCTCTTTTAGAATATTAAATTGTTCTGCTTTCTGGAACAGCATAGTATTTTCCTGATTTTCAATTAATGCTTTTACATTATTTTTTTCCCAATCAATGATAAATCTTCCCAAATTACGCATTCCTTGAAGATACAACAGGTTAATACTTATTTTATGTTCATTTGGTTTCACATCAATAATATCTCTTAAAACAGTGTCAGACAAATCTATCTCATCTACTTGCTGAACCGTAAGATCGAGGAATACATCCAACCTCGATCCTTTAAAAGAAATAGTTTTGGCAATACATTCGGAAAAGGAAACCTGACCTGTTCCAAAATTTACATTTTCGAACAAAACTTCGGCTTTTCCAAAATTCATTTGTTTAAAAGTGATGTCGTTATCCCCAAAACGTGTGAGTCGGAAATTAAATTTACCACTGGTAATTTCTGCTTCATCAAAAGTGATATAACAGTTACCAAATACCGCCCTCCTAAAATCTACCCTACCCGATCCAAATTCAACTTTTCGGAAATCAATTGTCCGATTACCAAATTTTGATTTCTGAAAGTTAACTCCTCCTTTTCTGAATTTGGAATAGTGAAATTTAACTCTACAATTATTAAAGTTAATATCGTTAAATAAAGCATCTCCATTTCTAAAATTAGCGTTAACGAACGAAACTACCCCACCATAAAAGTTAGAGGACGTAAATAATACCCTGTTTTTATCACCAAAATCAACGTACTGGAAGTTAATTTCCCCATTTCCAAAACTAGTATTAATGAATTCAACATCATTGTCATCGGAAAATACAGATTGAAAAAAAGAAATGTTCCCATGAGAAAAAACAGTATCGTTAAATTTTACTTTTTTAGTAAAATTAACATAAGAAAAATCTGTTGAGAGGTTACAATCAAAAAAAGCATTGCCTGCGTCAAAATTATTAATATCTATTTTTTGAGTATCACCAAAATCAATTATTTTTTTATATTCTGAAATCGAAAAATCTTTTACATAACAATGATTCAGATTAATATCTTCATTGTTTTTTAATTGCTCATAAATTTCTTCCTTAGTAAAAAAACAATAGCTAATTTCCGAAACTAACTTATTAGCAACATAAGTTTTAACTATTGCCGTCTGCTTACATTTTCTTTGTTCATTATGAAATGTTTTATTACGAATCTCAACATGGTATGTAGCAATTTTTATTTCCATCAAGGCATAAATATAATATTTTGGTTTAAATTAAGAAATGATGTGAAACGGACAGCTAAAAATAACTAGAAAAAGATTATTTCTTTTGAAATTTCTCCAAGTCGTAGAACCAGTAGCCTATCCCGTCTTCGTTTATTGAAGTAATTGTTATTCTTCCCTTCTTTTTTCCTTTTATTATTGAAAACTGTACAAATTCGTCCTTAACATTGCCTCCCTCTTTAAATATAGCCCTGTATGTTCTGAAAATTTTTTTGCCTTTAGCTGCCGGAGACATATAAAGTTCTTCATTTATTTTCCATTTATAGGTTTTGCATTCTTCAGGATTTTCCGAAAGAACATCGGCCGTTACAAAATCATCTCCTCCAACTCCAAAAATCTGGATGGATACCTTGCAATTATTATAAGTTATTTTTTTTTCTGTTGGATTAATTGGGCGGTATTCCTGTCTTTTACAACTATAAACACCATTCTGAGCATTTATTGAAAATGTAATCAGGAAAAAAACTATGTAAAGTAAAATAGCTTTCATCTTATAAAGATAATAATAAACATAAAAAACAGAAAGAAAAACCCATAAATATAATAGTTCAACCCCATCCTTCTATAGTTTATTTTTCCCTTATTAGTTTAACAGAAGTTCCTTTTTAACGTTGTATATAAATTTTGCTTTAATATCTCTTGATTCTTGAATTTCAGAAAAATAAGAATGTGAAGTCTTTATGAATTGAAATAAAATTAAAAATATTATTACATTTAACCCATTGTGCATTTTGAATAAAAATTAATTTTACCCAGATGTATATGGATATGCCTTAAATGTCAACGGAAATTTTAGTTTTTTTAAGTAAGTGTGTTTATAATTACTCATAAAAACATAAGTAATGTTATCTTTGAAGAATAAACGTTTTTTTTGTGTCAGGAAATGTTGAAAATAGTAACCTAAAAAGAGTCTATTTATATTTATTTATTATAACGGTACTCTCAGTTTCTGTAATTGTTCTTTTTACTTTATTGGTTAATATGTCCAATACAGCAGAATCTCTTGCAGTTTCTTTGATTGATAAAACAACCGGCGAATCAGACGAACAACTCGAAAATTATTTTGAAAAAATAAAAGGAAGTCTTTTTGCATCAAAGCAATTGTGTGATCAAGGCATTCTGAAACCAGAAAAAAGAGATAGCCTAAATTCATTTTATATCCCCATTTTTAATACCTACTCTGAAATAAATACTATTCTAGTGGCAAATACAAAGGGAAATGAATACTCAATAATCCGTGAAGAAGATGCTTGGCTTTCTAATGTTGTTTATGAATCGACTGATTCAGGAATGGTTATTGAAAGAGAGCGATGGAAAGGTAATCTTTTTAATAAAGAGATAAAAGAAGAATGGATAGAATACAATTCAACATGGGATCCCAGAACAAGGCCTTGGTATATTGGTGCCATAGAAACAGAATATTCAAATGAGCCATGGTGGACAGAACCCTATGTGTTTTTTACCGACCAAGTTCCCGGAATTACCGTCTCAATGCGTTCAATTTGTCCAATAACAAACGATACAAATGTTATTCAATATGATATTCTATTATCAAAAATATCAGAATTTACAACTCACGAAAAAGCTAGTGAGCATAGCAAAACTTTTGTAATGACACAAAATTTGAAAGTAATTGGGTTACCTAGCGAAGAAAAATTTATGAGTACTGATTCCATCTCTAAATATGTATTGTGTGATTATGATAGCATTGACAGTCAGGTTTTAGAATTGTCTATAAATA
>CAYRAD010000047.1:0-11313 GCA_964422135.1 uncultured Vicingus sp. | reverse complement strand
TATCAGAAATATCTCAGGAAGATATGAATGAAATTTTAACTAAGGGTTATGATTTAATACAATCAGGAAGAAACTGGGTAGGGGAAGCCGGAGTAGTTAACGGTTTAATAAATGGAGTTACAGTTGGTGCATCAGGTGCAGTTTTTGGTATATTATTGGCTTTTGGAATGTTATTCCCAAATACAGAATTGATGCTATTGTTTCCACCTATTCCGATTAAAGCCAAGTGGTTTGTTATAGGTTACGGAGCTTTGGAATTGTATTCCGGTTTTGCCAATAATCCTATGGACAATGTTGCTCATTTTGCTCACTTGGGTGGTATGTTGTTTGGTTTTATATTAATTCAGTATTGGAAAAAAGATAGAGGTACGTTTTATTGATGAATGTAAACGTCATTGCGAGTTCCGATAGTTATCGGAACGAAGCAATCTTTTAATTGATAAGATTGCTTCACTTGTCCCTCGTTCGCAATGACTGTAAATTAAATACATGAGTAACCCATTTATAGACGACATAAAAAAACAATATAAAAATGGTTCGGCACTAATTAAATTAATTGGTGTTAATGTGGCTATTTTTTTAGGAGTTCACCTTTTGGGTTTACTCTTATGGTTTTTTAATATCCAAAATGGAGCTTCTATAGTTATTAGTTGGTTAGCATTGCCTGCCGATGTTAGTTTACTCATCTACAAACCTTGGACGATTATTACCTACATGTTTTTGCATGAACAGCTCATGCATATCTTTATTAATTTGTTGGTACTCTATTTTGGAGGACAAATATTTACTCAATTTTTAAGTCAAAAAAAATTAGTGGTCACTTACCTTTTAGGCGGATTAGCTGGAGGGCTAGTTTATATTTTAGCATTTAACTTATTCCCTGTATTTAAAGGTGTTGCTCCATTAGCTATTGCGTTAGGTGCTTCTGCTTCGGTTATGGCTATATTAGTTGCAGCAGCTACTTATGTGCCTAACTTTGTAGTGAGATTAATGTTCTTTGGAAATGTGAAATTCAAATACATTGCCATTGTATATGTGGTGTTAGATTTAATAAGTATCCCGCAAAGCAATGCTGGAGGTCATCTAGCTCATTTGGGAGGAGCACTATTTGGCTTCTTGTATATTCAGCAATTAAAAAAAGGTAAGGATTTTACGTTAGGGTTCAGTCATTTTTTAGATTACCTCAAAACTTTCTTCAAACCTAAAAAGAAGATGAAAGTAGTTTATAAAAAACAGGGAAAAACAAAATCTGATTATGACTACAATGCTCAAAAACAAGCCAATCAAAAAAAGATAGACCAGATATTGGACAAGATTGCAAAATCAGGTTACGATAGTTTAAGTGCCGAAGAAAAAGCCATTTTGTTTGACGCGAGTAAGAAGTAAAAGAGTAATTCGTGTTGAGGGATGAATGATGGGTTAGAAATATTCATATAATCCATTACACAAAACTCATTACTTGTTTAACATTTTCCCCAATTCCATCATTTCATCCCTTAATCGAGCAGCTTCTATAAAATCTTCCTCTCTTGCTGCTTCTTTCATTTTTCGTTGGGTTTCTTCCAGCAATTTATGTAGTTGTTCTTTATTCATGTATTGAACAACTGGGTCAGCAGCAATGCTTTTTGATTTATCATGAGCATCAATATCATAAGCATCATCAATAACTTTAGTCTGACCAATTATTTGAGATTCCGACTTGGTGATAGTGGTAGGAGTAATTCCATGTTTAGCATTGTAAAGTGCCTGTTTTTCCCTTTTTCTATTCGTACTGTCAATGGTTTTTTGCATGGAGTTGGTAATCTTATCAGCATACATAATAACCAATCCACTTAAATTTCTTGCAGCCCTTCCGGCAGTTTGTGTCAACGAACGTTCTGATCTCAAAAAACCTTCTTTATCGGCATCCAGTATTGCCACCAACGAAACTTCGGGTAAATCGAGTCCTTCTCTTAAAAGATTTACTCCAATCAATACATCGAATAAGCCCAATCGTAAATCACGTAATATTTCAACACGATCTAAGGTATCCACTTCAGAATGAATGTAACGACAACGGATTCCTGCATTATCAAAATATTTATCCAGTTCTTCCGCCATTCTTTTGGTCAATGTGGTTACTAAAACCCGCTCGTCTTTTTCTGCTCTTATGGCTATTTCTTCCATTAAATCGTCAATCTGATTAAGGCTAGGGCGTACTTCTATTTTTGGTTCCAATAATCCCGTTGGACGAATAATTTGCTCTACAATAACACCTTCAGATTGCTCCAATTCATAATTGGCTGGAGTGGCACTTACATAAATGCTTTGTCCAATCAAACTTTCATACTCGTCAAATTTTAATGGGCGGTTATCCATAGCCGAAGGCAAACGAAATCCGTATTCCACAAGATTTTGTTTACGTGAACGGTCGCCACCGTACATGGCACCAATCTGCGAGACAGTAACATGGCTTTCATCAACAACCAGCAAAAAATCTTTCGGAAAATAATCCAGTAAGCAGAATGGTCTTGAACCTGGAGGGCGTTTGTCAAAATACCTTGAATAATTTTCTATTCCGGAGCAATAGCCCAGTTCACGCATCATTTCCATATCGTAAGTTACGCGATCTTCCAGTCTTTTTGCTTCCAGATGTTTGCCAATTTCTTTGTAATAGGCTACCTGTTTTACCAAATCGTCCTGAATTTCAAAAATGGCATCGTGCATTCGGTCTTTGGTCGTATTAAATATGTTTGCAGGATAAATATTCAAATAATCAAATTCTTCTATGGTGTTTCCATTAATGGGGTCGAACGACTCTATTTCTTCAATTTCATCACCAAAAAAATAAACACGATAAGCAATTTCTGCATAAGCTGGATAAATAGCTACTGTATCACCTTTTACCCTAAAATTTCCTCGTTGAAAATCACTCTCAGTTCTCGAATAAAGGCTTTGAACCAATTGCAATAAAAATTTGTTCCTGCTGATTAAATCTCCGGTTTTTATTTTAATGATGTTTTCCTGAAAATCCTGTGGATTACCAATTCCATAAATACAGGAAACGGAAGCAACAACCAGCACATCTTGTCTGCCGGAGAGGAGGGAAGTAGTGGTGCTCAATCTCAACTTCTCAATTTCATCATTAATCGACATGTCTTTCTCGATATACGTATCGGTAACCGGCAGATAAGCTTCGGGCTGGTAATAATCGTAATAGGACACAAAATACTCCACAGCATTATCGGGAAAAAACTGTTTAAATTCACCATAGAGTTGAGCCGCCAAGGTTTTGTTGTGACTTAAAATAAGCGTGGGTCGCTGAATTTTTTCAATCACATTGGCAATGGTAAATGTTTTTCCAGAACCGGTAACCCCCAATAAAGTCTGTGCCTTTGAACCTGAATTTAACCCATCAACCAATTGCTGAATGGCTTCAGGTTGATCGCCTGTTGGAAGAAAATCGGATATAAGTTGAAATGGCATGGAGCAAAGTTACTGAATTGAAAGTTGAATGCGTTGAATGAGTTTTAGGTTATTCTGCATACTTGCACTTTTTCTAAACTTATCTATTATGGCTTCGAATTTTTTATGGTACTGAGATTTATTAGAATCCTTTATTTGAGAAACATAATAAATGGCTTTTATAACCATGTCATTTTCTTCAATAGACGTTTTTGATTTGGTTAACTTTTTATAACGATTATAAGTATTAATAATTTGCTCTACATTATTGGCTTTAAAATATGCCATAATTAGTATGACAAATAAGCTGTCATACAATTTAGAGAATGATTTTTGCTGGTATTCATGTAACACTTTTTCGATAAATTTTATTGCTTTTTGCTCATCGTTGTTCAAAACCAAGAACATTGCAAATACGTTGTAAAAATTGATGTATCTTAAATAGCCTTCTTTTTCCCAATTAATTTTAGTGGAAAGTTGTGAGCATAGTTCTACAATCTCCTTAATTTCATCCTGAAACTTTTTGCTTGTTTTTTTATAATAATAGTTGGTAATGTAATAGCTTCCTTTAATACTTAAGGCGAATATCAATCCATTTTCCAATCGAGAATCATTAGAATAATTGTTTTGCCATTTCAATATAATTTTAGAGCAAGTTTTATTTAACTCCTTGTCTTCTAAAACTAATCGAGTATGCTTGACCAGCATGTAATCCAACGTCATTATTTTTTCTTTGTGCTGTGCAATTAATAAGTAGGCATTATTTTCAACTTTTTTGATGGTCTCCTTAATTAATACGAGTGTTTTTTCATCATAAAATGTGTTGTTATTTGTACTGCTAAGTATGTTTAAGTAGGATTGTTTTGCTATTATTTGAACAGACTTTGAGTTGGAATTGAAAAAATCCTTAAAAAAATCCAATTCTTTTTCTTTGACTATATATTTATAATGAATGTTGTAATTAATAACCTTATTTTGCTTAAACAATAAGGTTTCGAGTTGAAAGATATAATTGGCAGCATCCTTAATCAATGCTTTATCTTTTAATTTTTTTGAGATATTTTTATTGGTAGAAAAGTTCAAGCTCGCAATATGCCCCAATTGAATAATGGTGTTGTAATCTTCAATTTTATCTGCAACTTCAACTAGCAGATTTATTAACGTTATCGCTTCCTCATCTTTGTTCTCAAATAATAAGCCTTCAACTTTTGCTATGTTTTGAATTAAAAAAGTAGGAAAATTTTGAGCAACAAAAGAGAATAGTTTTAGGGTATGATGGTTTAATTGGTTGAGTTTTTTTATTGAATCTTTACTATCATTACCATAAATCGCTTTGCAATAATAATTAATGTTTTTGTTAGGATACTGCCTTAAACAGTTAATTAATTTAAAGGGTAGCGTATGGTTTTTGGA
This sequence comes from uncultured Vicingus sp., assembly GCA_964422135.1. GTDB lineage: Bacteria > Bacteroidota > Bacteroidia > Flavobacteriales_E > Vicingaceae. Next base: position 6,456 of record CAYRAD010000047.1, on the reverse strand, counting down.
TTTCAAATATTCCTCCATCATCGATAATTGTTGAGGATTACAACAACTAACTATTTTTTGAATAAAAAGATCCATTTACATCATCTGATTTCAATAAAAGTACGAGAATTTTTTTTAACAATATGTTACAATAAATTTGAATTAACTAAAAATTTAAAAAAATGAAAATCTCAAACAAATTCACACTCCTGTTTTTAATAAGTATATTATTAGCATCCAACTCAATTTTTGCTCAATATCAAATAGGACATACCACAATAACTTTTCAGGATGCCAACAGAAGCAATAGAAATATCCAGACAGAAATTTATTATCCTGCTGTTAGTGCAGGAGATAATACTACTGCCGTTCAGGATTCTTTTCCTGTAATTGTTTTCGGTCATGGCTTTGTGATGGCTTGGGATGCCTACCAAAATTTATGGGAAGAATTTGTGCCTCGTGGTTACATCATGGTTTTTCCAAGAACCGAAGGAAGCATCATTTCAACTAACCACCAGGAATTTGGTTGGGATTTACAATTTTTAGTTACCAGCATGCAAACTGAAGGAGCAACTGCAAGTTCTATATTATATGGAGTGGTGGCATCCGAAACTGCTTTGATGGGTCATTCCATGGGTGGTGGGGCAGCTTTTTTAGCAGCTGATTCCCTAACTACTAATGGTAACACAAACTTTAAAACACTGGTTGGATTGGCACCTGCCGAATCCACAACCAATGGCGTTTCATCCATTAATTCTGCACTGAGCATAACTTTACCTTCATTAATATTATCAGGTAGTAATGATGGAGTTACCCCTCCTGTTGATCATCACATACCGATGTACAATAATTTGGCTGCTAGCTGTAAAACATTTATTAATGTGTTGGGTGGTGGACATTGTTATTTTGCTAACAGTAATTTTAATTGTGATTTTGGTGAAAGCACCTCTTCTACAGGTATTTCTATTACCAGAGCAGAACAGCATCAGGTAACTTTCGATTTTGTGAACCCATGGTTGGATTATACCTTAAAAGGCGATTGCAACGCTTTTCAAATTTTTAATGATTCTCTTAATCTTTCAGCAAGAGTTAATTTTAACCAATCGTGTACATCAAACCCTGTTCCTGTTATCAACTACAATGCGGGCACATTGGTTTCATCTGTTTCAGGTGTCAGTTATGTTTGGTATTTAAATGGAACGCTAATCCCAAATTCAAATCAACTAAGTATTACCCCAACACAAATCGGTGATTATACAGTAGAAGTATTTTTTATGGATGGATGTAGTGAAATTTCTGCACCTTATTCAATTATAGCAACATCAATTAATGCGTATGAAAACAATCAGTTCACTATTTTTCCGAACCCCGCAAGCAATAAGGTAAGCATTAATGTTTCAGATGAAATGGATATTAAAGAGTTACAACTATTTAATGGTATTGGAAAGGAAATAAAAAACTTTACAATAGAAAATAAGCAAATTGATGTAAGCGATTTTGCAAAAGGCTTATATTTCGTGAAAATCAAAGACCGAATTAAAAAATTGATTATAAAGTAACTCTCATGTTTTTTTTATAGTAGTATGCCACAATAAAATGATAATAATCTGTCTGATTTTGTTGACAATAAGTTATACTACATACACTATGTTCACACGATTATTGGAGTATGAGTTGGATTGGATTGTGATTTAATTTTTCGTTGCAGCTTTTTCAATAATCCAAATCGAAACTACACCAAAAAGCATTAATCCAATAGCAAAAATCACTTCCGTATTAAATTCAGTAGGTAATAACCAATTATATCCTATAACTTTAACTTTATCACTGTTCTCAAACGTTTTAATTATTTCTTGTTTCCATGGCCATAATATAGTAAGTGAGCCTAATATAAAACCAGAAAGTAAAGAAATAGTCTGATCCTTGAATTTTTTGAATATCCATGCTAAAATATGAGAAAAACCTAGTAGGCCAATCCCGGCACCAACAGCAACAGGGGCAAGAGTTTTAATGTCCAATTTATTAACAGCATCTATCATTATAAGTTGATAGTTTCCAAGTAAGATTAAAATAAATGAGCCAGAAAGACCCGGAAGTATCATACTACAAGCTGCAATTACTCCACAAATAAAAAGATACCATATTTCAGGGTTTTCAGTAGCAGGTGTAAGAAAAGTTATAATTAGTGCTATTGCTGCACCTAGTAAAAAAAAAAAGATGACACCAATTGAAACTTTTGAAATAGTTTTTCCTACAAAATAAACGGAAGCCAATATTAATCCAAAAAAGAACGCCCAAATATATATGGGGTAATTAATAAAAAGATAGTCAAAAAGCCTTGCTATTGAAATAATACTAATTCCAACACCCAAAAAGACAGCAACTAAAAAGCTGAGGTTAATATGTTGTGCAAACGCTATTAATTTTCCGGTAAAGAGTAATTTTAGAGCTGTTAAATTAAAAGCTTTTATTGCGTTTATCAGGTCTTCAAAAATTCCTGTAATAAGAGCTATAGTTCCACCAGATACACCAGGAATAACATTAGCAGCACCCATTCCCATTCCCTTCATTATTAATATCAAAAATTGCTTTTTGTGCATGTAGTTGGTTTAAATTTTTGTGATTGTATTATATAAATTTAATAAGTATTAAATTCCTACTTCTTCAAGGTAATTAGGTACTCCACCTTTTAAAGTAAACAAACTATTGCTGTCTAAATTTAATTTTCTTTCTATCGTGTGCAAGATAGCGGCTGTTTTTCTACCCGTATTGCAAACGAAAATTACCGGCTTATCTTTATTTATTTTATTCAATGATGAAAATACTTGACCTAAGGGAATATTAATTCCACCAATGTTAAAATCTTCAAATTCATGAACTTCACGAACATCAATTAGCTGAAAATCTTCTTTATTATCGAATTTGGCTTTTAGTTCCTGTGGGGTAATAATATTCATTATGGATATTATTTAAATTCAGCTACAATTTCCTGTGGTAGTGAATTAAAAAAAGTATCTCCTCTTAATCCAAGTCGCAAACACTCCAAAGGAATAACCTCAGTAGGGGCAATGTTTCCTAAATTCACATTGGATCCAAATTGATTAATGAACCAGACCTGTTGTGATTTTTGAGGAGCTTCCCATAAAATATTTTCTACTTTAACATTAGCTATTATCTTATTCACCAAAGATACGTGTGCTGTTCCGTTAGGCCTGTAAATACCAACGTTTCCACTTTCTCTAGCTTCGGCAATTACTTTCCAAGAACCGGCTTCCAGTTCGGTTTTCATCATAGAAATCCATTTTGCCGGACTGATAAAAATACCTGCTTCTTTAGATCCTACCTCCGAAAGTACGGTGTAATTCTTAGCAAGTTCAGCAATGTATTCACATTTTTTTTCGGAAGGTAAAGCAATTGAACCATCCGAAACTTCACAGGTGTTAATTTTATATTTATCTAACAATCTGCGATAATCATCAAACATTCCCCTTACAATAAATGCTTCAAATAAGGTGCCTCCCAAATACGTTTTTATTCCTGCAGCTTGATAAAGGTCAATTTTTTTCTGAAAATCTTTGGTAACATAAGAAGTACCAAAACCTAGTTTCACTAAATCTGTTAAATGAGCTGACGAATCGATAAAGTTTTCGGTCTCTCTCCAGCTTAGACCTTTATCCATCATCATTGTTAATCCATTGTTTCTTGGATTTTTTTCCCTCTCAGGGATGTTTGGTAGTTCAAAATTCATTGCTTATTGTTAAAGGTTTCTATAATATTAATTACTTCTTCAAAATTGGTAATTTCTGGGAAATATTCCATTAAATCTGACAATAATTCTTTACTGTTGGTTAATAGAATATTTAAATTCAGAATGGCTTCATTAATTTTGCCTTGAATTAATAAATAAGCCACTAATCGGGTGTATAACAAATAATTATCCGGTTGGTTTTCAAGGCCTTCATATATTACGAGTATTGCATTCTCAATATTCTCACAATCTTTAATTACTTCTGCTTTATCCAACCAAATATCTTCATTTTCTTCATCCAGTTCAATCACTTTGTTGTATGAGATAATGGCCTCATCAATTAATTCCATTTTTGATGAAATATCTCCTTTGATGTACCAGAATTCAGAATTATTCGCCTCCAGTTCTAGTGCCTTGTTGATATAAAATATAGAAGATTGAGTTTTATTCTCGGCTTCGTTGATCACTGCCAAACCAGCCCAAGCATCAGCATTATAAGGATCTAATTTTGATGCTTTGTAATAGTTTGACATCGCCAATTTGGAATTTCCTAATTTCTCATAGCATTCACCAATGTAATAATAGGTTGTTGCATCGGGTTCTTCATAAAGAAATGTTTCCTGATAGGTTTCAATAGCATTTTCGTACTGTCCCAACAAGGCTAAGGAATTGGCTTTGTTGAAATAAGCAGAAGCAAAATCTTCTTTAATGGCAATGGTGTAATCATAGGAATCAATGGCCTTTTCGTAAAGTTCAGCACGGTTGTAGGATGTGCCTAAATTGTACCAAGCTGAGAAACTGTAAGGATGTTCTTCCAGAAATTGAGTAAAAAATGAAATGCTGCCCTCATTATCATTATTAAGGTTGTAGCAAAATGCCAATTCATAGATTACAGTTTCGTTCTCAGGGTTTTCTTCCAACAGTTTTTTAAGAATATCTATGGCTTTTTCGAATTGATTTAAGTTTTCGTGTTCAAAAGCGATATTGATAAGAATATTGGCTTTTTCTGCCGAATCACTCATTAATTTTAAAGCTTTGTAAAAATTTTCAATGGCTTTAGGGTGTTGTCTCAATTGGCTATGAACACTTGCTTTTATTGTATAAATCTCAGAATTAAATGGTTCGAGTAACTCAATGGTATTAATTATTTCTAATGCTTTATTGGGTTTGTGAACAGCCGCTAAAAATTGCGCTTTTTTTAATTTTAATGTAGTGGAGGTAGGGTGTTGTTGCAAAGAAAAATCAATTACCTTTTTTGCTTTATTGATTTCAGTTTTCTCGAGATAATGATCAATCAGAATTTCAAACTCTTCAACATCAAAGAAATAACGTTCGTTTTTTTTAAGCATTTGCTCAAAGCGATTAAGAGATTCTGTATAATCGTCTTCCTCGTTGTATTGATTAAAATCTTCTTCCATTACACTAACTGTAAAATTACTCCTTTACTTATAGAAATGACATTTTTTATGGTTTATTTTTAACAATAAAGTTAACAGCAAGAGTATTGATTTATGCATTAATTAAAGCTAATTTTGTTTTTCAAAAAATAAATTGAGATGACATTAATAAAATCAATATCAGGAATAAGAGGAACAATTGGTGGACAGCCAGATAATGGGCTTACACCAGTTGATATCGTTCGATTTACTTCTGCTTATGGAACCTGGTTAAAAGGCAGTTCAAAACACAAATTAAAAGTAGTAATAGGAAGAGACGCAAGAATCTCTGGTGAGATGGTTTCGAACCTTGTTGTAGGTACATTACAAGGTTTGGGAATTGACGTGATTGATTTAGGTTTTAGCACAACCCCAACTGTTGAGATTGCAGTGCCAATGGAAAAAGCTGATGGTGGTATTATTTTAACGGCAAGTCATAATCCGAAACAATGGAATGCCTTAAAATTGTTGAATGCTAAAGGCGAATTTATTACTGCTCAAGATGGAGCAGATTTGTTAGCAATTGCTGAAAAAAATGCATTTAACTATGCTGATGTTGATGAATTGGGAGCTTACAAAAAAGATGATTCCTATTTACAAAAACACATTAACTCTATTTTAGAATTAGAATTAGTTGATGTTGCTGCAATTAAAAGTAAAAATTATACAGTAGCTATCGATTGTGTAAACTCTACCGGTGGCATATTTATTCCTGCTTTACTCAATGCTTTGGGTGTGGAAAATGTAGTTAAATTGAATTGTGAACCTAATGGTATTTTCCCTCACAATCCGGAGCCTTTACCTAAAAATCTCACAGAAATAGCCAAGCAGGTGGTTTTGCAAAAAGCAGATGTAGCTTTTGTTGTAGATCCTGATGTTGACCGTTTATGTATGGTTTGCGAAAATGGTGAAATGTTTGGTGAGGAATACACCTTGGTTTCGGTTTCTGATTATGTACTGAAACATACACCAGGAAATACAGTTTCTAATTTATCATCAACAAGAGCTTTACGCGATGTAACCGAGAAGAATGGAGGAAGTTATTTTGCCTCTGCTGTTGGCGAAGTTAATGTTGTGAACATGATGAAAAAACAAAACGCTATCATTGGAGGTGAAGGAAATGGAGGTGTTATATATCCAGCATCGCATTACGGTAGAGATTCATTGGTTGGGATTGCCTTATTTTTATCTCATTTTGCGAAGTCTGGATTTCAAACATGTTCTGAATTAAGAGCCAGCTATCCTGATTATTTTATTTCTAAAAATAAAATTGAGTTAACTCCTCAAATTGAT
>CAYRAD010000046.1:0-11430 GCA_964422135.1 uncultured Vicingus sp. | reverse complement strand
TTTTACGACAGCTTTTCCAAAGCCATCAAGTACAATTTTATACACACAATAAACCACAGGGGAAATCCCGATACCATTCCATTAGATCCGGTTTTAAAATATGACTTAGAGGTACATACTTTACCTATAATAAAAAAAGATAGCATTACCATCCAGCCAGGGAAACATAACATTATTGCTTTGGATGCACCTCAGGGTATGCTTAAGTTAAAAATGAATGGCTTAAATGAATATGACGACCTGAAGTGTATTGTAAGGCAATCGGGCAAGATGAATACGCTTTATGTGCAAAATTTTGAAGAAGTCACCAAATACATTACCGGTGATTATGATTTAGAAATACTGACTTTACCCAGAATGTATGTCAACGATGTAAACATTAAACAAAGTTATACCACCAAAGTTTTTATTCCAGAACCTGGAATTGCACTGTTTTATTTACCAAGCAAAGGTGTTACCAGTCTGTTTCTTGAAAACGATAATAAATTGGAATGGGTATGTAATGTATCACCTTCTCTCGACAGGGCTTCAATTGTGTTACAACCCGGAAATTACAGGGCTGTTTACCGTGGGGTTAATGTAAAACAAGTTATTTATACACAGGAAAAAAGTTTTATTATAAAATCAGGATTATCAACTCAAGTAAAGTTCTAATATGAAGAAATATACTTATACCGAAAAAAAAGACACCCGCTCAGGATTTGGTGCCGGCTTAGCTGAATTAGGGAGAGAGAATGAAAATGTAGTTGCCCTTTGTGCCGACTTAACAGGTTCGTTAAAAATGAATGAATTTGCAAAAGAAAATCCAGACCGTTTTTTTCAGGTTGGAATTGCTGAGGCCAACATGATTGGACTTGCAGCAGGGATGACCATTGGTGGAAAAATTCCTTTTACAGGTACTTTTGCCAACTTTTCAACTAGCAGAGTATATGACCAAATAAGACAATCGGTAGCTTACTCAAATAAAAATGTAAAAATTTGTGCTTCACATGCTGGATTAACGTTGGGTGAGGATGGTGCCACCCATCAGGTTTTGGAAGATATTGGCATGATGAAAATGTTGCCCGGAATGACGGTTATTAATCCTTGCGATTACAACCAAACAAAAGCTGCAACTAAAGCCATCGCAAAACATGATGGACCTGTTTACCTTCGTTTTGGAAGACCAAAAGTGCCTGTTTTTATGAATGAACCTTTTGAGATTGGAAAAGCCATCAAACTTCAAGAGGGAAAAGATGTAAGTATTTTTGCCACTGGCCACTTAGTATGGAAAGCCTTGCAAGCCTGTGAGATTTTAGAAGCTAAAGGTATCAGTGCTGAAATAATAAATATACATACCATTAAACCTTTAGATGAAAATGCAGTCTTATCTTCTGTAAACAAAACACTATGTGTTGTTACAGCTGAGGAACACATGATGAATGGAGGTTTGGGTGATAGCATTGCTCAATTAATTAGCCGAAATAATCCTCTGCCTCAAGAATATGTAGCAGTGAATGATAGTTTTGGAGAAAGTGGAACTCCAGAACAATTAATGGAAAAATATGGCTTAAACGCAGAAGCAATAGTTAAAGCTGCAGAGAAAGCCATATCAAGAAAATAGATTAAGAAATTGAACCAAATTAAAATCCACTAATTTACCGTTAGTGGATTTTTTAATTAAAACCGTCATTGCGAATAAAGTAAAACAAAATGAAGCAATCTCAACTTAAATAGCAGATTGCTTCGTTCTGATAACTATCGGAACTCGCATTGACGATAACTGAAAGTATGGAACATTATTCTGATGAAAAGTTGTTGAGCATGTTTCGGGATGAGAACTCCCGCAACTACGCCTTTGACCTTATTGTTAGGAAATACCAGAAAAAACTTTATTGGCACATCAGGCGGATGGTTATTGTGCACGAAGATGCTGATGATGTTGTTCAGACTACTTTAATAAAAGCATGGAAAGGGTTGCCTAAGTTTAAGGAAAAAGCCAAATTATATACCTGGCTCTACCGGATAGCCTCCAACGAATGTTTTACCTTTTTAAGTAACAAAAGAAAACGGTTTTTTATTCCGATTGTTGATGTAGAACATGAATTATCAGCATCATTGGAAAGTGATGCTTATTATACCGGAAAAGAAATCCAGTTAAAATTGCAAAAAGCCATTTTAACCTTACCAAAAAAACAACGAATCGTTTTTAACATGAAATACTATGATGAAATGAAATATGAAGAAATGGCCGAAGTATTATCAACTTCGGTTGGTGCTCTAAAGGCTTCTTATCATCATGCCGTAAAAAAAATAGAAAATTATTTGAAAGAAGATTAAACCTTTATTGAAAATTAAAGTCTTAATTACAAATGGAAAACAAAGATAACATAGAAGAAAATCTGGAAAACATCGCTCCTTTTTTGGCTAATATTAAAAAGGAAAACCACTTCTCTACTCCAAAAAACTATTTTGAAGTTTTACCTGAAGTAATCAATAATAAAAAACTGAATAATAAATCATTACATTTTATTTTTGACAAATTGTCATGGCGTATTTTAGTACCCGTTTCTTCCTTAGTTGTTGTTTTAATTATCATTTTTAATTGGAACACCACCACCCCACAAATAAACTTAACAAGCGAACAAATTAGTGATTATGTTATCAATGAAGAATACATCAACATCGATGATTATTTAATTTACGATACTTACTCCGAAGTACTTGATGAAGAGAAAGAAACTTCAACTAATAATAATGAATACATTAATTATTTAATAGAAAACGATATCGATATCAATTCAATTATAGATGAGCTTTAGCTCCTAATTATTAATTTAAACTTTGAATTATGAAAACAATAAAAAAAATAACATCAATAGCACTTGCCCTTCTAGTTTCAGGCTTAGTTTTTGGTCAACCAGAAAAAGGGAAAAAACCAAATAAAGAGAAAATTAAAGCCATGAAAATTGGCTACATTACAGAAAAGCTTTCGCTAACAAGTGATGAAGCTCAAAAATTTTGGCCTATTTACAACGAGTTTGATGATAAAATGGATGCCATACGTAAAGAAATACGCTCCCTACATAAGAAAGGGGTCTCTATAGATGATATGAGTGATGCCGAGGTAGAAAAAATGGTAAGTACACATACCAATCTCCGCCAAAAAGAGCTAGATATTCAAAAGGAATATCTCAATAAATTTATAGCAGTGTTACCAATAAAAAAAGTTGCCAAGCTTTACAAAGCCGAACAAGATTTTAAACGTGATTTATTACAAAAAATTAAAAATCATAAAGGAGGCAAACAAAAAGGAGAAGGGCATCCATCACCCCCAGGAAGACCTCATTAAATAACTAATAAAACGCCCAATGGTTATAGATTGGGCGTTTTTTTAAAAAGTTATCCCTTTATTTATTTATAAATTCATATATTGCATTAGTAATTAATTAATAACAACAACATGAAAAGAATTTTAATCATATCATCCGTTTCCTTGCTTACCTACTCATGCGGTAGTGGAATAGATGAAAAAAAACTTTCTGATTATACAGTGGAAGTGTGCACTTGTGCATCAGAAGCGAAAAATCAAGAAGAATGGACTAAATGTGATGAAAAAAGAAAGAATTTCTTCAGTGAAATGGATCTTGATCAAGATGATGCTACAGCAAATAAATACAACGACCAAATGTATGATTGCCTTAGTGAGTATGACAAGTATTAATTTTTTTTAATTGCATTGGTTAGCTGTAAATTCCCTTATTAGGATTAATCTACTACTAACACGGTATATGAAAGTTCAAAAATAAACTCCATAGAATTTTGTTTTACCATGTTGATTAAACGCTACTGTAGGTAGTGGAAATTTAATAAAACCGAAAGCACCCAATAGCGTATTAGCAAATTTGCTTTTCGTTTTTATTCTGGTTAAATCGATGTCTAAAGATATATAGTATTGCCTTTGCCTTTTAATCTCAGGATAAAGAGAATTATCAAAAGCACCCACCATTCCATCTGCTCCATAGCCAACAGCGAAGTTTAACCATTTAGGAAAACTGGTATTATCTCCTAAAAAGGAAGCGATGTTGGCACTCATCCAGTATGTTTGTCCGTTGTAATCCTTTAAAGTATTTTGTATTAAATTTTCGCCCAGCAATTCCGGCCTTAAATCAACATAATCACTTTTATGATAAGAGTATTTTAGCAAAACTCGCTGTTCATCCCAAGCCAATTGTTGTCCGATAAAAAACAACGAACCACCGGTATTTACCGCAACATCTCCCCACGAAAATCCCCATGCAGAAGAATAACCGTCAAATACCTCAACGGAAGTCAGAAAGAACAATCCCAATGTACCTCCATACCAAATCGATTTTTTTCGACTCACTCCACTCCATTTTAAGACTTCATACCCGGACTTACCCACATAATAAGAAGTCATTCCATGCCCAATCTTATCCATCTGGTTCCACTCCTGATTGTCGTTAAAGGTATGGAACGAAGAAGCGGGAACATCTTTATACCACAAGCTATACATTCCCGTCATGGTAGCTGCATAACCAATGGTCTCAACAGCAACAACAGTTTTTAATCTTTTGGAATTTAAAGAATCTTGCTGGGCGAATGAAGCGTTGCAAAACATGAGCAATACACTTAACAGCAGAATTATCCCCACTTTTTTAAAGGGGAACAGGGAAATTTTACTTATTCTTCTCAATCCAATCTTCAATGGTCAATAAATCGTTATTGATATCGTTCTTAACTTCTTTGTCATCAAATCTAAGAAATTTCAATAAAGGCTTTTGTCTGTTAAACGTAAATCCGCACATTTGACCTGCTCTTAAACAGTTCTAATTAATATTTAAGAAAAAGGGGAGCTTTACTTGGAAATTATTTTAAATTCTGTTCTTCTGTTTAAGGCTCTTCCTTCTTCAGTTGAATTGTCTGCAACAGGTATTGTATCACCATAACCTTTTGTTGTCAATCGACTAACATCAATTCCTTTTTCCACTAAATAATTATATACTGCTTTTGCCCTGTTATTGGACAATACCTGATTAGATTTAGCTGTACCAACATTATCAGTATGGCCACCCAACTCAATTATTACTGTCGAATTTTTAGTTAAAAATTTGACTAATTTATCCAACTCCACTTTTGATCTTGGTTTTAGATTATATTTATCCGTATCAAAAAATACATTTTTAAGTACCACACTTTTACCTACTTCTATTTTATCCATCGGAACATCTTTCCTGAATGGTTCCATACTTTTGGATTCAGTTAAGGTAAAATTCTCTGAATAGAACAAATACCCGTCTTTAGAAGCATTTAAAGCATAATCTTTATTAATCGGTAAACTCACTAAATATTCCCCACTAACTTCATCAGAATAAGACTCTACCACTGTTTTTCCTGTTTCCAGGTCAATCAGTTCAAATCGGGCTTCTATAGGTTTTTTAGTAATAGCATCATACACTTTGCCTTTTAGGTAATTAACTTTTATCGGTTTCATGCTTTCAGGCATTTCAAATTGATATAAATCCAATCCTCCATATCCACCCTCTCTATCAGAAGCGAAATAAGCAATGTTTCCATCGGCAGAGACTAATAAACTGTTCTCATCATTAAAAGTATTGATGGGATAACCTAAATTAACAGGTGTACCCCATTCTCCATTTTCATCTTTTCTGCTCATAAAAATATCCAACCCTCCCATTCCGGGATGTCCGTTGGAGGAAAAGTAAAGCGTTTTGCCATCGGGATGAATAAAAACAGACTCTTCGGCTCCTTTGGTATTGATCTTGTCGCTCAATTTAACAGGAGTTGACCAGGTACCGTCTTCACCTAATACTGTTGTCCAGATATCCTGCTGACGATTTTGACCTCTTCCGATACCTCTTATAAAATAAAGTGTTTTCCCATCTGCAGAAAAAGAAGGCTGGGTTTCCCAGTTTCTGGTATTAATTTTTTTTCCAAGGTTCTTTGGTTTGGTCCAGTTGTCACCAACACTGTAAGTATAAAATAAATCACAGCTTCCATAACCTTGTCTTTCCCTTCCGTAACCATCAACAGGATTATCGCAAGAGGTAAAAATCAGAAACCTTCCATTAGCCGATAATGAAGGAGCACCTTCGTTGGTCATGCTATTTATAGGAGCCACATTAATCCCTTCACCCCATGTTTTTCCGTCAAAATGACTCACATAAAAATCTTCGTTAAAACCAGAATAGGTCATTTTACTATTTAACCTACGCGTATAAAGCATCGTTGAGCCATCAACTGTAATAGACGGAAAATACTCTGCTAAAGGACTGTTAACACCTTTACCTAAATTAACAGGTTTAAATGGCACAGGATGCTTTATCGCTTCAATGGCAAACTTACAATCTCTCAATCCATCTTTTGCCAGATTTTTCATCATTAATGGTGAATCTGTAAATGTTAAATAGGCCTCAAAATTCTTTTTAGCCTCCTCATACATTCCAAATTTCAATTGAATTGAAGCAGCAGAAGCATAGATATCAGGATAGAAATTAGGATTAATTTTTATACACCTGTTATAATGAATCAACGCTTTTTTAAGTTGATACATTTCTGTATAAACAAAGGCCAACAAGACATGTGCTTCAATAAAATTAGAATCTTTTTCAACAGCACTTAATAAGTTTACCTCTGCCAACTGGTTGTTTCTGGCATCGTAATATCCTCTTCCTTCGTGATAGTACTTTATGGCTTTTTTATTCTTTGTAGAAAGCTGTTCCTGTTGCTGAGCAACACTGCAATTGGAGATAGCAATCAAAAAAATTAAGGATAGTATTTGAAATATTTTACTCAGCATATTAAATCCAAATTAAGGTATTTGCATGTATTTGTGTGTTTGTAAAGATATGTTCCATTTTGGATTTTCCATTACATAATCTATTATTATTGGCATTACTTTCTCTTTATTACTCCATTCAGGCTGTAAATAAAGTTTACACTTATCATTCACTTTTTTGGCATGATTTTCAGCCCAGTTGATATCATCTTTATTATAGATAATAACTTTCAATTCATCCGCTCTTTTGTAAACATCTTCTAATGGCGGCATATTCTTCTTTGGTGATAAACAAATCCAATGCCAAATACCACTTAGAGGATGAGCACCTGAAGTTTCTAAAAATACTTCTACTTCATTATCAACTAATTTCCGGGTTAGATAATCTAAATTATAAAGTAAAGGTTCTCCGCCTGTTATCACAATTGATTTTGCAGGATATTTCTCAAGATTTTCAACAATTTGTTCTACTTTGGTAAGTGGGTGTAAATTTGGATCCCAGCTTTCTTTCACATCGCACCAATGACAACCAACATCACAACCTCCTACACGAATAAAATAGGCAGATTTACCAGTATTATAACCTTCTCCCTGAATGGAATAAAATTCTTCCATTATCGGTAATTTCAATCCTTTTTCGAGTAGTTCTTTATCTTCTATTGTTAAATTCTCTATCTCATCAATCATAAAAACAAATTTAGCAATATATATCCTATCAAAAATGTAAATTATTTCCATAAACTTGTAGTAAATTAAATTACATGAAACAATACGGATTAATAGGACATCCATTATCCCATTCTTTTTCTAAAAAATACTTTAATGAGAAGTTTGAAAATGACCATCTTTCCGGTTGTTCTTATGACCTTTTTGATATTGAAAACATTGAACAATTACCCGAAATTTTAAGAAGTAGCCCTAATTTGTGCGGACTTAATGTTACTATTCCTTACAAACAATCCGTTTTGCAATATCTAAACGAAATTGACGAAAAAGCCAAAGAAATAGGAGCTGTAAACACGATACTTATCAATCAACAAAACGGACAACTGAAAGGTTTTAATACCGATTATTATGGTTTTAAAAAATCACTGAAACCATTTCTGGAAATGCAGCATGAAAGGGCATTGATATTAGGAACAGGTGGAGCTGCCCAAACCGTTTTTTACGTATTAAAAGAATTGAATATAGATTGTCTATTTGTATCAAGAAATCCGAAAACCAATAATAAAATAGCATACAAAGACATTAATGATTATGTGCTTAAACATCATCAACTAATTGTTAACACCACTCCAATAGGAATGTATCCTAACAATGAAGAGTTTCCCAATTTTGATTATAATTACCTTACCCCAAATCATTTACTTTACGACCTCATTTATAATCCTGTAGAAACTGAATTTATAAAAAAAGGTAAATTAAAAGGTTGCATTACTTTAAATGGAATGGAGATGTTGAAATTGCAAGCAGAAAAATCATGGGAAATTTGGAATTTGCAAACATAATATAACGTGAATTTTATATCACTTTAGTTGGTTTGAAACAAAAAATAGACGAAATTAGGAAACAGATTACTACATAATCTCGTAAACTAATATTTTACCGGCTAAATGAAATATACCCTGATATTTTTGTTATTCATTACCTCCCTTTCCTGTACATTAAGTACAAGCGAAAACCACCAAAAAGCAAAACCTGATTACAAAAAAAACTTAAGCAGTTATCTTTCCAAAAATTACAATAAACTTAAGGAAAATAGCACCATCCAAAATATTACCCTGAAGAATGTGAACTGGATGAATGAAGTTTATAAAACAATAAAGTACAATTCTATATGGATGGATGATTCGCTGGAATTGAATAAAGATGCCAATAAATTTCTGGGGTTATTGTGTTCTGCCTATAATTTTGGGTTAGACACCAGCTATTATTATGGTGATTCTTTAAAGATTCTGGCAAAAAACCTAAGCAATATTCCCAATAAAAAAGAAAGGTATTCCTTTGCCGCAGACCTAGATGTATTGCTAACCAATTCTTATTTTTTATTTGCCAAAGACCTTAATTATGGTATGATTCCATTTGATTCCACTCAACTGGTTACCGGAATTCCAAGAAAGGAATTTACGGTTAACCTGCCTCAGCACCTTGTAAATTCCTTTAAAAAAGACAGTGTGGTGGCTCATTTATTGAATCTCCAGCCAAGACAGTTAGAATATATTAAACTACAAAAACAACTGTCAGAATACTTAAAAACTGCTTCTTTATCAAAAGAAAGTATTAAAGTGGAACAATTCAGAATAGATTCTGTAAAATCTTACGAACAGTCTAAAAAAGCACTTATTCTTCATCGCTACTTAACAGAAAATAGCAATGATTCTTCCTATTTTGAAGCTTTAAAGCTTTTTCAGGTCCGGCATGGACTTTCACCTGACGGTTTAATCGGGAATAATACTGCCAGAGCTTTATCCAAAAGCCCTTATGAAGATTATAAAAAAGCCATACTAAGCCTGGAAAAATGGCGATGGAAAAAAGACTGGGGAGCTGATTACATTTTTGTAAACATCCCTTCCTATCAGCTAAAAGCTTATCAAAAAAATAAATTAAAAAAGGCCTTAAATGTGGTGGTAGGAAAACGCAGCACTCCAACTGCCGAAATAAATGATGAAATGGAATACCTAATTGTTTTTCCTTTTTGGAACCTGCCCTACAGCATTTCTACTAAAGAACTTTTACCCAAAATCAGAAAAGATTCTACCTATTTGACTCGAAACGGTTATAAGGTTTTTACTGCTAATCACCAGTCGGTTAATAGTAACGAAGTGGATTGGGCCAACCTTTCAGAAGATAATTTTAATTATAAAATACGCCAAAACGGTGGCAGAACCAATTCATTAGGTCTTATCAAATTTATCTTTCCTAACAAAAATTCCATTTATATCCATGACACACCATCAAAACGATACTTCAAAAATGAAATACGTGCCTACAGTCATGGTTGTATTAGAGTACAGCATCCTTTTGGATTAGCCGACCTCATTTTAAGTTCGGATAGCAACAACTATAACATTGACAGTGTTCATGTTTTTATTGAAAACAGAAAACAAAAAAAGATTACACTTAATAAGAAAATTCCGGTTTACATTGAATATTTTACCTGTGGAACAGATACCAACAACAACATTGTTTTTTATAAAGATATTTATGGTTTAGATGGGAAGCTTGATACTTTAATGCAACAATATCGTCATTCGATACCTGCAAAAGTTCCGCAACTGGTTAGCAGATGATCTATATCGGCATTTGCCAACTTAGATTTCGACAAATAATATTTCTGAGGATAGTAGATGAACAGGCAACTTCCTTCTTTTAACATGGTAATTGCATTTCTGAAACTATCCATTGGTAAAGCCGGACAGCCCAAACTCCTTCCTAAACGAACATTATCTTTTATAAATTTCTCACTAACATAATCTGCTCCGTGAATTATTACGCCTCTATCTCGGGCATTACTGTTCGAAAATTCAAGACCATCCAATTTCATTGAAAACCCTCTTTTTCCGTCATAGGTTTCTCCAGTTTTATAAAAACCAATACTGGTCTGGTAACTTCGATTTTTATTTGAAAAGTTTGTAGCAAACTCTTCTCCAGAATTCCTCCCATGTGCAACTAAACTTTTATAAACCAATCGCTGGGTTTCCATATCAATGATAAAAAATCGTTTAGTATTGGCCGAAAGGCTCATATCAGCTACAGCTAAATACCTTTTATTTTCCAATTCATTATTCAATAACAAGGAAAAATATCCTTTTAAAGCGATATTAAGTGCCTCTTGATTGATGGCTTCATCATCAATACCAATGTATAGCTTGTTGGCATACTGGTGAAAGGATAAAGTAGTTTCATTTGTGGTCATATTATCATCTCCATCTCCTGTTGAAAACGAAGTTAAAACCATAAAAAAAACAGCTGTTAGTATCAGTACACTTTTTCTCATAAGGGGGCAAAGGTATAAATCTCTCTGAAAAAAGCAAGTTATTGGTATGATTTACAGCAATTTATATGATTTTTTAGACGAATAAGGGATTTTTCCAGATGATTGAAAGAATTAATCTTCTTTTATTTCTTTTATTTCAAAAGGTACATCGGCTATAGATGCAAGGTCATTCCCCAATATTTCCATATCTTCATCATCATAATCGTAATTCCATATTACTTTAACTTCAGCATTGCTAATTTTAAGATAGCTTTCTAGCTTTTTGAAAAGAATTAAGACACACTCTGTAGAATGAGTGTTTAAGTAATCTAAATAAATATAAAATACTATTTTCTTAGGTTGGGTATTTAAAAAAGAGACTAGCCAGGATTCTAGAGGCCTATAAAACTTCACTGGATTTTCAGGTATAGAACGACCAGTAAGTTTAAGATTACCATTACTACAATCAAAATTAACAGTGGGGGAATTTATTTTGCCTTCAATAAAAAGATTGTCCATAATTAATAACAAAGGTAAATTTTATACTTAATCTAAAAAAAAAATTACTTATTTATTTCAAAAGATCACTAAATACCTTTTTAAACTTTTCTATCTTAGGTCTTACTACTGCTCGACAGTATGGCTGTTCACCATT
>CAYRAD010000045.1:7389-11444 GCA_964422135.1 uncultured Vicingus sp. | reverse complement strand
GATAATGTAATTATGCCTGATAAAATAGGAGGAGCACACATGGCCTCTTTGGTTATAAAACCTGATATTATTGAATTTATAGACCATGTAATGGGACAAGGTGAAAATTCAATAAATCTGGAAGAAATTACATTTAAAAATATTCCTGATGAATACAAAAATAAATCGATTAAAGAATTAGGGATTAGGGATAAATCAGGAGCTAACATTGTTGGTTTCAGAACTCCTGAAGGAGAATATATCATTAATCCTTCTCCGAATACCATCATTATGCCTAAGGCAAAAATTTTTGTATTAGGAACTATCGACCAAATAAATACCTTTAGAGATATTGCTACTCAAACAACCACATTAAAAGGTTAGTTTTAATGAAAATATTAGTTACAGGAAGCAATGGATTACTAGGACAGAAACTGGTAAAGTTATTGGCCTCTAATAATAATGTGGAATTAGTTGCTACATCCAAAGGAAATAACAGAATTTATGATGACAATGGATATCAATATCATCCTTTAGATATTACCAGAGTTGAAGAAGTGAATTTTGCCTTTGATAAATTTAAACCCGATGTGGTAATCAATACTGCTGCAATGACTAATGTTGATGCATGCGAATCGGATAAAGAAAATTGTTGGGATTTAAATGTAAATGCTGTTAAACATTTAATTGCTGCTGCTAAAAAATACAATTCTCACTTAATTCATCTTTCTACCGATTTTGTGTTTGATGGAGAAAATGGACCTTATAAAGAAGAAGACCAACCTAATCCTTTGAGTTATTACGGAGAATCAAAATATGAAGCAGAAAAATTGCTATTGACTAGTGGTATTAAATGGAGCATTGCCAGAACAATTATTGTATATGGAATTGCAGATAATATGAGTCGTTCCAACATTGTCCTCTGGGCAAAAGAAGCATTAGAGAAAGGAAATCCGTTGAATATTGTGGATGATCAATTTCGGTCTCCAACATTAGCCGAAGATTTAGCAATGGGTTGCTGGTTAATTGCTGAGCAAAAAGCAGAAGGCATTTTTCATATTTCAGGTAAAGATTTGATGAGTATAACTGAATTGGTTTCCAGAGTAGCCGATTTTTATGGTTATGATAAATCCATAGTTCATCCTATTTCATCTGCTTCATTAAACCAGGCAGCTAAACGCCCACCAAAAACAGGTTTTATTTTAGATAAAGCAATTAATGTGTTGGGTTATTCACCTCATTCATTTGAAGAAGGATTGGCTTTACTTACAAATCAGTTAGATTCCCATATCAATGGAAGAAGCTAGTTATTTTATTGCCGATAAAGTTCTATTTCAGCAACAAGCATTATTTTACTTTCAAAATAAAAAGCACATTGTTTTTTTTAATAGTAATGAGTTAGAAAAGGCAAATTTATTAGCCATTTCTGATAAAGACGAAGTTATTGAAGGTAGCTGGCAATTTGGTTTTATATCTTACGATTATAAAAATCAACTAGAACAACTATGTTCAACTAATTTTGATGGAATACAGTTCCCTGAGAAGCATTTTTTTACTCCTGAAATTCTATTTAAGATTAACGCTGAGACAGTAGAAATTTCATATCAATCTGCTGTTTATAGCTCCGTTCAAATAAAAGAAATAATTAAAAATATTTCATCACTTTCAATTGAAAAAGATGAGAGGAAAGAAATTAATATAGCGCCTCGAATAACAAAAGAGGAGTATATTTCAACAGTTAATCGTTTAAAAAATCACATTCAATTAGGAGATATTTATGAAGTAAATTTCTGTCAAGAGTTCTTTGCAGAAAATATCAGTATTCATCCAATAGATATTTATTTTAAGCTCAATAAAAAATCACCGACACCATTTTCGTGTTTTGTAAAATGTGAAGATAAGTATTTGTTGTCGGCTTCTCTTGAGAGATTTATCCATAAAAAAACTAATAAACTAATTTCTCAGCCCATAAAAGGGACAATTAAAAGAGGAAATTCGGTACAGGAAGATGAACAATTAAAAAAAGAATTGTATAATACTCCGAAAGAACGAAGTGAAAACGTAATGATTGTAGATTTGGTTAGAAATGACCTTTCTAAAATTGCGAAACCAAATAGTGTAAAAGTAGATGAATTGTGTGGCGTTTATTCTTTTACACAATTGCATCAAATGATTTCTACGGTTTCAGCAGAGTTGAAAGAAGATACTAGCTTTGATGCTATTATTAAAGCTACATTTCCTATGGGCTCCATGACAGGAGCACCTAAAATAAAAGCCATGCAATTAATTGAACAGTATGAAAAGACAAAGCGTGGCTTATATTCTGGCACAGTTGGTTATATTGATGAATTTGGTAACTTTGATTTTAATGTGGTAATAAGAAGTATTTTGTACAATAAAAAAACTAGTTACCTTTCCTATATTGTAGGTGGAGCCATCACAATAAAATCAGACCCAGAAAAGGAATACGAGGAATGTTTATTGAAAGCTAAAGCAATGCTCGAGGTATTAACCGATTAGATGTTAGATCAATTCAAATCATATTATCAAGAAAATCAGTTGTTTCAATCATCAGATAAAATCATACTGGCAGTGAGCGGTGGAAAGGATTCTATGGCGATGTTACACCTATTCTATGCTCATAAATTGAATTTTGGTGTAGCACACTGTAATTTTCAATTGCGAGGAGAAGAAGCGGATAAAGATGAGAATTTGGTAAAAGATTTTGCTGAAAAAAATCAAATGCCGTTTTATTCCATCAAATTTAATACAAAAGAATATGCCACCGTAAAAGGCATATCTATTCAGATGGCTGCCCGTGAATTGCGATACGATTGGTTTGAAAAAATAAGAAAGGAAAATAGCTATGATTACATTGCCACAGCTCATCATAAAAATGATGTGGCTGAAACCATGCTCATTAACTTAATAAAAGGAACAGGACTTTCTGGTTTACATGGCATTAGAAATAAATCAAATTTTATTATTCGTCCTTTATTATGTTTCGATAGAAAAGAAATAGATAATTATATTAAAGAAAAAAATATTCCATTTAGAGATGATCAGTCTAATTCTGATACAAAATATTTTAGAAACGCTGTCAGACATAATATAATTCCTGAATTGGAAAAGTTAAACTCATCTATAATAAGAACTTTAAATGCTGAAGCTTCTCGATTTTTGGACTTGGAAACGATTTTAGAAGATAAAATTAAAGTAGAGAAAGAAAATTGTTTTGAAGACGATAATGAGGGTGTAAAAATTAATATTAAAAGGCTTCAGAAGTTGAATCCTTTAAAAATTTATCTGTATTATTTCATCAAAGATTTTGGATTTAATTTTTCTGATGTTGAGGATATTATTGACGGATTAGAGAACCAATCAGGTAAAAAATATTATTCATCAACTCATGCTCTTATTAAGGATAGAGATTATCTCATTGTGAAAAAGAATGATGAACCATCTTTTGAACAACTTACAATAAATACAATTAAAGATTTACCCTTTGATTATCAGTTAATTGATATTACAGCAGATGAATTTGAGATGAATCCTTCAACTGATATTGCTTATTTTGATGCAGATAAAGTTCAATTTCCTTTAACATTAAGAACATGGAAAAATGGAGATGTATTTCAACCATTGGGAATGAAGGGAAATAAAAAGGTGAGTGATTTTCTTATTGATAATAAAATGTCTCTTTTTGATAAAGAGAGAGTGGAAGTATTATTGTCGGATAACCAAATTATATGGGTAGTGGGATATCGGATAAATGATAATTTTAAAATCAAAAAATCTTCGAAATTAGCATTAGTCTTATCATTAAAAGATTAGAAATGTAATATAATTCAATTAAGTATAATTTTCTATCTTTAAAAATAAACTTATTTTTAAGGGTTAAAAGTTATTTCAATCAAAAAGTCAATCTCCATATTATTACTGGCATTTCTGCTTTGTTGTTTTTCCAATTTGTTTTCACAAAAAGTGGGATTGGTACTGAGCGGAGGTGGATCAAGTGGAGTAACTCACATCGGAGTGTTAAAAGCATTGGAAGAAAATAATATTCCTATTGATTA
>CAYRAD010000045.1:0-7289 GCA_964422135.1 uncultured Vicingus sp. | reverse complement strand
ATGAAAAAAGGAGAAACTATAAAAATAAGCTACCTAAATTGATTTTTGATAACATTGAAGTGAAAGGATTAAAAGATAGGCAAAATACCTACATCAGAAAATCATTAAGATTTAAAGGAGATACAGTTAGTGCTACAGATATTAACTCTGAGTATATTAAAGTTTCTTCTGATGATAAAATTAAATCTATTTATCCGGAAGCAGACTACAATAAAGACTCAAATTATTTCACTCTAAAATTGAAAGCAAAAAAAGAGAAAGATCTATTTATTTCTTTAGGCGGTTTATATTCTTCGCGTCCCATAAACGAAGTATATATAGGGTTGCAGTATAATATTTTAAGCAAAACAGCAATTTCTATTTTAGCAAATACCTATTTTGGTAAATTACATAATTCGCTTTCAGGAGGTTTTAGATTCGATTTTCCTTTTAAAGTTCCATTTTATTGGAAAACTACTTATACCATTGATGGTTGGGATTATTTTAAAAGTAATACCACATTTTATGAAGACACTAAACCCTCTTTTTTGGTAATAAACGACAATTATTTTAGGACTGAATTTGCTTTTCCTATAGCTTATAAAGGAAAGTTTATTATTGATGGAACAGCTGGTGAATTAATTAATAATTATTACCAAACGAAACAATTTTTATCAATAGATACTACTGATCAAACAAGGTTTAGAAATTTTTCAACAGCATTGAGTTTTGAGAGGAATTCACTTGATTTGAAACAATATGCTACAAAGGGGAGTTTTTTCTCGATTAGTACTAGATTTATTCGTGGGGAAGAGCATACTTTACCAGGTTCTACATCTGTAATTAAAAATAAATTTGATACAATACTGGATTGGTTTCAGTTTAAAATTACAGCAGATAAGTATTTAAACAGAGAAGGAAAGGTTAAGTTTGGTCTTTTTGGAGAAGGAGTTATAAGTAACCAGCCATTTTTTAATAATTATACGGCTTCTGTGCTTTCTGCTCCAGCATTTCAACCAATCTCTGAGAGTAAAACATTATTTCAGGAAAATTTACGAGCACACTCATACTTTGCTCTGGGAATAAAAAATATTTATCATGTATTTAAAAATTTCCAGATTAGGTTTGAAGGATATTTATTCCAACCTTATCAACGGATATTACAGGATGATAATAAAAAAGCTTATTATGGCGGTGTATGGAATAGTCAGCAATATATTTTTTCAACTTCACTGGTATATAAAACCTATATAGGCCCATTGGCCATTAATCTTAATTATTATGACCAATATGAAGAGCATTGGTCATTATTATTTCATTTTGGTTATATGATTTTCAATAAAAAGAGTTTAGAATGAAAAGAATTTTAAACTCCAATTGTTGGAAATGCACTGGCTATTAAGCTTAATAATAAAGAGTTAATAATAACAAATAGAAATAAAATAAAAATTGTTGATTTTTTATGCCTATAAAATTTAGCACAAATAACTGAACCTATTGGAATAGAGAGAATAGTTGCAGTCAGAAAAGCTAAACCCCAGATACCAAAAATATGTTTTGTTCTTACAGTTATTTTATTTGTTTTAGTCATTATTTTCGGTAAAGGTTTATTCAGCGTTTTTAATTTTTCAATTTTGGCGATTCTTCTATTTTGAGCAAACACTGTTAGTTTATTGCCTAGTGTATAAAAAAAGAGTATTCCGAAAGATCCACCTAAAGAAATAGTTATAAAAGTATGAAAGACTGTCAGCCCGAATCCATTTACTCCAAGAAATGGAGAGACTAAAAATTTTGTAGCTGCTGTTAGAAACACAATAAGGTATGCGTACCAATTCATTTAATTACTCTTTTAATCCAAATGCTAAATCCCCGGCATCTCCTAATCCAGGTACTATATATGATTGAGCTGTCAATTCATCATCTATTGCTCCAACCCATAAGGTGGTGTTTTCTGGTAAATTCTTTTTAACATATTCTACTCCCTCAATACTTGATATCAAAGCAACAATATGTAATTTTTTTGGTGTTCCTCTCTCTAATAGAGATTTGTAAGTGACCACCATTGATGAGCCTGATGCCAGCATAGGGTCAGATAAGATGACAACCCTATTATCTATATTTGGACTTGCCAGGTATTCGGCTTCTATAATAAAAGTTCCATCTTTGTGATGCTTTCTAAATGCAGAAATAAATGCATTTTCAGCCTGGTCGAAATAATTTAATAACCCTTGGTGAAGAGGAAGTCCTGCTCTTAAGATAGTTGCAAGAACAGGTTGTTCATCAATTAAATTTATTGATGTAGTTCCTAAAGGTGTTGTTATTTCTTTTTTAGCATAAGAAAAAGTTTTACTTATTTCATAGGCAAATAACTCACCCATTCGTTCACAATTCCTTCTAAATCTCATCCTGTCATTTTGAATGTCAATACTTCTTATTTCAGAAAGAAATTGGTTAAAGATTGAGTTTGTTTCACCAAGATTAATTAGTTTCATTTTATTTGTTAATTAAAGATTCCTTCAACATTTGTTCATAAATATTTTTCCATCCTTTCCAGATTCCTTTATCTGAAAGAGATTCATTATGCCATACGCTTATAAATGTACCTTTTACTTCTTTCACTATATTTAGTAATTCCGTTATTTTTTCAATGGCTTCTTTTGGAGAATAATTTAGATAATATTTAAAACCCGAATCCATTACCACAAAAGGTAGAAGCTGTAATTTTGTTTCTACTTCGGTATCTAAATCATAAAAAAAATAAGGACTGCAAATACTTGCTCTGAAACCACTCGTTTCAGCATAACCCAATGTGAAATCATATTTAATATTGTTATCAATCAAATTTCTATAAGTGTAAGGTAAATTTAATTTTAAAAAATGCTGTCGGCTTTTATTAGTTTTTCGATGTGTAATGCTTTGAAGTCTTATTATTTCTTTCGTAAGAATTTTAACGTCTTTATTTGAAGCGTAGGATGGATGAATACCAATATCGTAATAATCTGATATTGATTTGATTAAGGAGATAAAGGCTTTATTCTTTACAGGTATATTTTTATCATTTACATCATAATCACCCAGCAAGAAAAAATAAATAGGGGAGATGTTGTATTTTTTATGAATATCAACTTGGAAATCAAAATTGTCATAGGGATCTTGTTTCTTTCCGGTAAGTACTTTTAATCGATCGGAAAAATTGTGCTCTTTTACTATCGATTTTAGTAACCCGCCAAATATGCGTATAAATCCCTTGTGTTTGTATGCGTATGCATTGTCAATATCAATTGTTGATATATACTGATAATTTCTTTGTTTAAAATGATAATCAGGATAGTGGATTTTTATTCTATTCTCAATTTCATTAATCCAAATGTTAACTATGGGAATCTCAAGAAAATTGTTTTGATATGCTAAACTTTCTGATGCTAAAAAACGATTATGGTTGTCTTTAATATGAGGAAGATATTCTTCATATCTACTAATTAAATAAAAACTGCTTGCTATAGGATCAAAAGGAAATTCAGATTCGTTCCCTACTTTAAAGAAGCATTTGTTTCCATTAAATTCAAAAATAGTGATTGATTGTTCTTTAATTCCTGTTTCAAACAATAAAGTAGAACTTTGTAAAAATATACCGGAATTTAACTTGGTATTGGAGTAATTAATCTTAACTTCAGTTGAATGCTCAAATTCTTCTATATTATCTGTAAATCTAATTTCAGTTTGTAATACATCTGTAAAAATAGTTTTGAAGATATATCTTAGTCTTGAAGTTAGTTTATGTGAATAGATTAATATCAAATTATAGTAAAAATTTTAAAGAGTTCCTTTATCTGCAAAGCTATAATAATTTTTCTCACCAATTATAATGTGATCAAGAACAGGAGTATCCATTAGCTCTCCGGTATCTTTAATTTTTTTAGTTAACAGCATATCAGCTTTACTGGGTTTTAATCCTCCAGAGGGGTGATTATGAAATAATATTAATGCAGAAGCTAAATTCTCTATGGCGTACTTAAATATTATTTTGATATCAGCAACGGTTCCGTTGATACCACCTTTACTGATATTTTCCTTTTTTATTACTTCATTTTTTCTATTTAGGTAAACCACCCAAAACTCTTCATGCGGCAAATCACTTAATTCATTTGACATAAAGTCAAAGGCATCATTACTTGTAGTTATTGCTTTTTTCTTTTCAACTTCGGTATTCTTTCGTCTTCTGCCTAACTCCAATGCGGCAATTATACTAATTGCTTTTGCTTCGCCCATTCCATTAAACTTCATTAAATCGTTAACGGATAATTTCCCTAATTTATTTAAATCATTGCCAATAGATGACAGAATTTTTTTTGATAATTGAACTGCAGTTTCTTTTTTATTTCCTGATCGTATTAATATAGCAATCAATTCTGCATCAGATAATGAATTTCTTCCTTTCAACAATAATTTTTCACGGGGACGATCTTCTTCTGCCCACGATTTTATATTAAAATTACCCTCATACATATCGAATATAAAATTACAAAAAAAGGGAAGCTAATATTAGCTTCCCTCTAAAGAATATAAATAAAATATTATGCTTCTGCAGTTGGTCCACCAAAGTTCATAGGAATTCCGCTTGGTCCTAAATCTTTAATCTTTCCATGCATAGCTTCATATTTTTGAATATTATCCTGTAGGGCATTCAAAAGTCTTTTGGCATGTTCCGGAGTCATTAATACTCTGGATTTAACTTTTGCCTTAGGCATACCAGGCATTACTTTGATAAAATCAATTACAAATTCTGAATTGGAATGACTTATTATGGCTAAATTGGAATAAATTCCTTCAGCAATTTCTTCATTCAATTCAATATTTAATTTGTTATCATTCTTTTCTTCACTCATGATTTGAAATTTATTCTTCAGCAATAATGCTTTCATTTTTAGCTTCAATCAACTGATCATATTCTTCTTTTGATCCAACAATTAAATCTCTATAATTTTTAAGGCCGGTACCTGCAGGAATTAATTTACCTACAATTACATTTTCTTTAAGGCCTTTCAAATAATCAATTTTACCATTAACAGCAGCTTCATTTAATACTTTAGTTGTTTCCTGAAAGGAAGCAGCAGAAATGAAACTGTCTGTTTGTAATGAAGCTCTGGTTATTCCTTGAAGTATTGGACTAGAAGTTGCAGGTATTGCTTCTCGAGTTGTGACAATTTTTTTATCCATCCTTTTCAGTTTGGAATTTTCATCTCTTAATTGTCTTGGTGAAACTATTTGACCTGCTTTCATAACTTCAGATTCTCCTGAATCTAAGATTATTAATTTATCAAAAATCCAATCATTTTCTTCCATAAAACCCTTCTTATTTTCAATAGATTTTTCAAGGAATTTAGTATCTCCAGGATCTTCAATATATACTTTTCTCATCATTTGTCTAACAATTACCTCAAAGTGCTTGTCATTAATTTTTACACCTTGTAATCGATAAACTTCCTGTACTTCGTTAACGATATATTCTTGAACTGCTGTTGGTCCTTTAATAGCTAAAATGTCAGCAGGTGTAATTGATCCTTCAGACAATGGAACTCCAGCTTTAATAAAGTCATTTTCTTGAACAAGAATGTGTTTAGATAAATTAACTAAGTATTTTTTTACCTCACCAGTTCTAGATTCAACTATAACTTCCCGATTTCCACGTTTAATTTTTCCAAAAGAAACAATACCATCTATTTCGGAAACAACAGCAGGATTTGAAGGATTTCTAGCTTCAAATAACTCAGTTACTCTTGGTAGACCACCTGTAATATCCCCTGTACCACCTGCAATTCTTGGTATTTTAACTAAAATATCTCCACCTTTAACTTTGTCTCCTTCATTAACAATAATATGAGATCCAACAGGTAAGTTGTATGTTCTTAGTATATTTTTCTTTCCATCAACAATAGTTAATACAGGTATTTTTTTCTTGTCTTTTATCTCAGAAATTACTTTTTCAGTAAAACCTGTTTGTTCATCAGATTCT
Organism: uncultured Vicingus sp.; assembly: GCA_964422135.1. Lineage (GTDB taxonomy): Bacteria > Bacteroidota > Bacteroidia > Flavobacteriales_E > Vicingaceae. Next base: position 1,297 of record CAYRAD010000045.1, on the reverse strand, counting down.
TCTTTATAGGTAACACCCAATTCAAAGTTTTCAAAAGCAACCTTTCCATCAACTTCGGTAATAATTACGGCATTATAAGGATCCCATTTACAAATTAAATCATCTTTTTTAACCTTGCTTTTATTTTTGATGAAAATTTGAGATCCATAAGGGATATTTCCAGTTGTCAAGACAACATTTGTTTTTGGGTCAATAATTTTCATTTCGGCAGAACGTCCTATCACAACTTCAATTGTTTCTCCATCGTCATTTTTCTTAGAAATAGTTCTAAGTTCTTCAATCTCAATTCTACCATCATATTTGGCTTCAACACTTGATATACCTGTGATTTTAGATGCTGTACCACCAATGTGGAATGTTCTCAATGTTAACTGTGTACCTGGTTCACCAATTGATTGAGCAGCAATTACTCCAACCGCTTCACCTCGTTGAACCATTCTTCCTGTTGCTAAGTTTCTACCGTAACATTTAGCACAAACTCCTCTTTTTTGCTCACAAGTTAATACAGATCTAATCTCTACTTCATCAATTGTGGAATCTTCAATTATTTGGGCTATATCTTCAGTTATTTGCTCTCCTGATGCTACAATTAAATCTTCTGTTCCAGGCATATAAATATCATGAACAGATGTTCTACCTATAATCCTATCATAAAGAGATTCTACTATATCATCATTATTTTTAAGAGCTGTAGCTACTAATCCCCTTAATGTTCCACAGTCTTCATCAGTAATTACAACATCTTGTGCAACATCTACCAATCTCCTAGTTAAATACCCTGCATCAGCTGTTTTAAGAGCCGTATCGGCCAAACCTTTACGGGCACCATGAGTGGAAATAAAGTACTCTAACACAGAAAGACCTTCTTTAAAGTTAGCCAGAATGGGGTTCTCGATAATTTCTTGTCCTGTACTACCTGATTTTTGAGGTTTTGCCATTAATCCCCTCATACCGGACAACTGACGAATTTGTTCTTTAGAACCCCTCGCACCTGAATCAAACATCATATAAATGGAGTTAAATCCTTGCTGATCATTCTTAAGATTAGACATCAAAGTATTTGTTAACTTGGTATTAGTATGAGTCCAGATATCGATAATTTGGTTGTAACGCTCGTTATTGGTAATAAATCCCATATTATAGTTATTCATTACTTCTTCAACCTGTTGGTTGGCGTCTGATACCATTTTCACTTTTTCTTTAGGTATCATAATGTCATCAAGGTTAAAAGATAATCCCCCCTTAAATGCCATTGAATATCCTAAATCTTTAATATCATCCAAAAATTCAACAGTTC
>CAYRAD010000044.1:0-11542 GCA_964422135.1 uncultured Vicingus sp. | reverse complement strand
ATGGATGTCGTCAAAAACAAAGACAGTTTTGTTATGCACTTTTTTCACACACCAATTAAAATAATCCAACGTGGCCTGTTTTTGATGGTTGCCGTCAAAAAAAACAAAATCCAGTTGAGGGGTTTTGGATAAATATTTCGGTAAAAAATGATCGAACGTATCATTAACTAATTCAATATTATTAAACCCAATCTTATTAAAATTTACTTGTGCAACTTTGGCGGTATTTGGACAACCTTCTACCGTAATTACTTTTGTTTTTTGGGTTGATGCAGCCAGGTACAAAGTGCTAATCCCCAGCGAAGTTCCTAATTCCAACACTGATGAAGGTTTAAAATAATTAACTAACCGAAAAAGCAACTGCCCGTATTTTGGCGATTTGAGGGTATGTTTTGTAATATCTTTTATTTTACGCTTATTCGATGCATTGACCTTTGATCCTGCCCCATGATCTTCGATGTTTATTTCCATATTGGTTAGGAGTAACATTGCTCTGATTGATTCAATATCCTTATAAACATAAAAAGGAATCTCATCACAAATCACATCATTGTAGAGTTCAAAAATAAATGGAGAATGAATATCGTGTTCGTTACCTGCTTTGAAACGATATTTTGTATAATTTAAAAGTAATTGTAACTTGCCCACGCAACAAAAATAGTAGTTTTATTTTTGAAAAAGAGTAGTTTAGATTATAAAAGAATAAACTAGAAAAGCGGGATTTGTTTTTTTTGAGGAATAGATTGAATTGTTGTTTACATTTGTGTTATAAATAGTTAAGAATAAGTATGAGAATAGTTATTGCCGGTGCAGGAGAAGTAGGATTTCACCTTGCAAAAATGATGTCGAATGAAGCTCAGAATATATACATCATAGATTCTAACGAAGACAGGTTACATTATGTTCAATCCCACATTGATGTAATGGGAGTTATTGGTAATGCAAAAGATATCAATATTTTAAAAGAAGTTAAAGTTAGTACTTGTGACCTATTAATTGCAGCTACTTCATCAGAAGAAACTAATTTATTAGTTTGTATTAATGGAAAAAAACTAGGAGCAAAAAGAACAATTGCCAGAATAAGTAATTATGAAGGAATTGGAGAAAATATGCGAAAATTATATGGAGAATTAGGTGTAGATAATATTATTTCTCCTGTTGAATTAGCATCTAAAGAAATAAAGCAATTAATAAGCCAATCTGCATTTACCAACGATTATGAATTTGAAGATGGTAAATTATCTGTTTTTGGAATTGCCATATCTAAAAAATCTCCTTTAAAAGATAAATCAGTAATTAATAGTTCCCATCTTAATCCTAACCAATCTTTTAAACCAATTGCTTTATTAAGAAATGAGGTAACAACAATAGTTCAGGGTTCTACAGTATTAAAGGAAAATGATATCGTTTATTTTATTTCAACTCCTGAAAGCAGAGATGAAATTACAAAGCTATGTGGTCAGGATTGCTTCGAGATTGAAAATGTTATGATTTTGGGAGGTAGTAGAATTGGTGTTTTAACTGCAGAATTATTAGAAAAAAAATTTGATGTTATTTTAATCGAAAAAGATAAAAAGAAAGCACACCAGTTATCAGAACATCTTAAAAAGACTTTAGTAATAAATTCAGATGGAACTGATGTTCAGGCATTAGAAGAAGAAAATATAGGAGATATGGATGCTTTTATTGCAGTAACCGGCAATTCTGAAACAAATATAATTTCTTCTTTAGTGGCCAAATCTCATGGTGTAAAAAAAACCATAGCAGGTGTTGAAAATATAGATTATATCAATCTTTCACATAACATCGGCATTGATACCCTAATCAATAAAAAAATAATAGCGGCCAATAATATATTTAAATTTATAAGAAAAGGAGAAGTTAAAGCATTAGCAAATTTACATGGAGTAGATGGTGAGATAATTGAATTCTACGTTAATAAGGGAACAAAAATCACAACTAAACCTATACGCGAATTAAAACTTCCTAAATCAGTAAATATAGCTGGTGTAATTAGAAACAATAAAGGATTTATTCCTTTTGGAGGATTTAAAATGCAGGATGGGGACAAAGTGGTTGTGTTTTCACACTCTGATTCAATCCATGATATTGAAAAATTCTTTCAATAGAATATGTCTAAACGTCTAATAAATATAAAGGTAATTACCAATGTTGTTGGAAGTTTAGTCATCATCTCCGGAATTTTGATGGCTTTCACAATTCCTGTTTCTTATTATTATAAAGGAACTGATCTTTTCCCTTTAATGATTTCAACAGCAATAACACTACTCTGTGGCTTATTATTAAAATATACAACCAGAAAAAGTGAGAACGATGAAGTAAAAAAAAGAGAAGGTTATTTAATTGTTGCATTAGGTTGGTTAACAATGGCACTCTTTTCTTCATTACCTTATGTTTTATCTGGTGCCATACCAAATTATTCTGATGCTTTTTTTGAAACCGTATCCGGTTTAACTACTACTGGTTCTTCTATTCTAAACGACATAGAAAGCCTGCCTAAAGGAATATTATTTTGGAGAAGTATGACACAATGGATAGGTGGAATGGGAATTATTGTTCTTACTATAGCCATATTACCTTTATTAGGAGTAGGTGGCATGGAATTATTTGCATCAGAAGCACCAGGACCTTCTAAAGATAAAATTCATCCTCGAATAAAAGAAACAGCAAAACGGCTTTGGTTAATTTATTTCTTTTTAACAGCTATGCAATGTATCTTACTAATGATAGCTGGAATGGATTTTTATGATGCTATTAATCACTCATTTACAACGATGTCAACAGGTGGATTTTCTACTAAACAAGCCAGCGTAGCTTACTTTACATCTCCGGCCATTCAGTACATTATCATTATATTTATGTTTCTTGCAGGTACTAACTTTACACTGCTTTACTTTGGTTTTAAATTGAAGTTCAATAAATTCTGGGAAAATGATGAATTTAAATGGTATATAGGTGCCGTTCTTATGCTTTGTGCAGTAATTGCTCCTGTTGTTTATCTTTTTTATTCTGGAAATGGATCTTTCGAAGAATCATTTCGTGGGGTACTGTTTCAGGTAGTAAGTATTATAACCACAACTGGATATGCTACTACCGATTTTACAACCTGGGGCACATTCATTACATTTATTTTCTTTTTACTTTTGTTTTCAGGAGCCAGTGCAGGTTCAACAAGTGGAGGAATAAAAATAGTTCGTATTGTATTATTGGCGAAAAATGGCTTTTTAGAATTTAAAAGAAGATTACACCCTAATGCTGTAATTCCGGTTCATCTGAATAAGCAGAGTGTTTCTTCAAAGATAATTTACAACCTCCTTGCATTTGCTTTTTTCTATCTTTTCATTTTTGTTGTTGGCTGTATTGTAATGACATTTTTAGGTGTCGATTTTATGGAAGCTTTTAGTGCTGTAGCAACTTCACTCGGAAATGTTGGACCAGGTGTAGGCAGCATAGGTCCATCCGGAAACTTTTATCATTTGCCTGATGCGGCTAAATGGTTTTTATCCTTCCTTATGCTCTTAGGAAGATTAGAACTGTTTACAATAGCAATCTTATTTACTCCTTATTTTTGGAAAAGAAATTAACTAAAATATTTTTTTGTTATCAGTTAATTGTATTATTTTATATGCAACTTAAAATGTTTACAATTCGTATTAGTTTAAATTTATTCAACAAATAAAGTACTAATGAAAAAATTACTTCTTTCACTATTTTTCCTTCTATTCCTTAATCTGTTATCATTTTCTCAAGAATTTTTAGGCTTACGACAAAGTAACTATTCAGGAATTATGGGGTCAGACCTGAATCCGGCATCAATTGCTGATAGCAGGTATAAATTTGATATGGTTGTTTTTGGTATGTATGCCGGAGTATATAATAACCACATGCAGTTTAACGGGAGAAAAATGCCGCATTGGTGGATTAAGTCTCTTGATGATAATTATCAGGATTCATACGACTGGCTAAACAATGGAGATTTAGATAAACTTGTATCAGTTGATTCAACTGCCAGTTTTAAAAGCAGAGGATTAGGTCAAATGTTCGAAATAGACAACAGAAATAAAAGAAGAGCCGCATTCATGAGAGCAGAAATCGATCTGTTTAATTTTATGATAACTCTTAACAGAAAAAGAGCTGTCGGTTTTCAGATAAGAAGTAGATCTATATTAAATATGGACGATGCATCTCCTGAATTGATTCGATTAGCAACTAATAATTTTGATTTCCCCAACCTTTTTAACCTGGCAATTAATGATGAAAAAATTAATATCTCTATGAATTCATGGTTAGAGTACAACCTAAATTACGCACAAATTTTATCTGATCAAAATGAACACTTTTTTAAAATAGGTGGTAAATTAAAATTCTTACAGGGAGTTGCATCAACCTACTTACATTCGAAGGACTTAAAGTTTAATATCCAAAATGATACTACTTCAAACGCTATTTCTGCCAATTTTGATTATGGTTATTCTGAAAATTTGGGTGGCTTTATTGAACCTAATGAATACTTGGGTGACAAAGAGAAATTTAGTGCTTCAAACATCAAGGATTTTACTTCAAGGCTTGGATTAGGCGTTGATGTTGGAGTTGTTTATGAATGGAGACCGGACTGGGAAAAATTTAAGTACGATATGGATGGTAAGTCCGATTTATGGATGAGAGATCAAAATAAATATAAATTGAGAGTTGGTTTAGCCATTAATGATATTGGTGGGATGAGGTACACCAAAGGAGGCTATAGTAATGATTTTAATTTGAATGTAAATGTTTTTGATCTTCAAAAATTTGATAATACAAATGGCCTGCGTTCGCTGGATTCAACACTACAAAACTTTTCCGACTCAGGTTGGGTAACATTCAATAAAAATGATGACAGGCAATTTTATATGAACCTGCCAACACATGCTAATTTTGATGTAGATTATCATATTTATAAGGATTTTTATGCCAATTTTTATACTCGAATCAACTTGGTTTTTAATAACGATAAAAACGCTGTTCATTACCCTACCAGCTTTGCATTAACTCCTCGCTATGACCATAAACACTATGGAGTTTCTTTGCCTTTATCTTATAATAAAATTGCAGGATTTAGAACCGGACTTGCCTTTCGAATATGGTATTTAAACATTGGAACAGGAGATATTAAGCCTTTAATTGCTCCCGGACATGACATCAATATCAGAGGCCTTGATATTTTTGTAGCTTTCAGAGCACCAATATTATTTAAAGCACCAAAAGACAGGGATAAAGATAAAGTATCGGATAAACTGGATGATTGTATCGATATTCCAGGAGTATGGGAATTGAAAGGTTGCTCTGATGTTGACCATGACGGAATTTTAGACCAAAACGACAGTTGTGTAACCGATTCGGGTATTGTTAAATTTAACGGTTGTCCTGATAGGGATGGAGATGATATTATGGACAAAGAAGATGATTGCCCTGATACACCGGGAATACCTGAATTTAAAGGCTGTCCTGATACCGATGGAGATGGTTTAATGGATAAAGAAGATGAATGTCCAACTTTCCCCGGACCAAAAATAAACAGAGGCTGTCCGCTAAAACTATTGCATAACATTAACGAAATGGGAGAAATACTTGAAACTGATACGATGTATTTAGATGATAAATATTTTTATTTCGAAGATCTTAAAGCGAATCAGAATCAGCTGTTTATGCTATCAGAAGATGATAACAGCGATTTTATTCGAGTAATATTAGGAAATGATACCATTACTGCATTTAGAAATGCTAAAGGCTACTATTTTTATGCTTACCTTCCTCCAGCTCCTGCAGAAATAGAATTACTGGAAGAAGAAGAAATAATTTTAAAGGCTGCATTTGATAACCTTGAATTTGAATCAGGTAAAGCAAAAATTAAAGAAAGATCCTACCCTTCTTTAGAAAAACTGGCAAAATTATTATTAAAAAAACCTGAATGGAGAATTAAAATTTCAGGACATACTGATGATGTAGGAAAGGCATCAAGTAACTTAAAACTATCACAAAAAAGAAGTGAAGCTGTACGAGATTTCTTGATTCTCAATGATGTACTCAAGGAAAGAATTGATGTAGAATGGTTTGGTGAGACTAAGCCAATTGCTACCAATAAAACCAAAGAAGGAAGACAGAAAAACCGTAGAGTTGAAATGAAGATTTTGTAATCAATACGCAACAAAGCCGCTAAAATTAGCGGCTTTGTTGATTTATATACTTCCTGCCTTTGAAAAAGTAAGCTCAAATATAAAAAATATTTTAAGCTTTTTCATTCCATATCATAATTAATTGTACCATCATCCGAACGGCTTTCTCCATATCCTGTACACTCACATATTCCTGTCTTGAATGAATTCCCATTTCTCCAGTAAACAAATTCGGACAAGGCATTCCCATAAATGAAAGTCTCGATCCGTCAGTTCCTCCTCGAATAATTACCGGTTTTGGTTCTATTCCTTCTCTTTTCATGGCTTCAATCGCGTTATCAGTCACAAAAGGAACATCTTTTATCACCTCTTTCATATTTCGGTATTGTTCTTTCACTTTAAACTCAGCAGTAACCCCTTTGTATTTGGAAATTACCGAATCTAAAATAGCTTTTAACCGGTCTTCATACTGAGCTAATTTTGATGTATCATGATCTCGGATAATAAATCCGAGAGATGCTTTTTCCAACACACCGTTAAAATAAGTCGGGTGTACAAAGCCTTCCCTATGTTCAGTTGTTTCGGGCGACCAGGAATCTTTTGGAAGTTGATCCATAAATTCTGAAGCCACTTTAATGGCATTAATTAATTTGTTCTTAGCATAACCCGGATGAGTAGCAACACCGTTGATAACAATATCCACAGCATCTGCCGAAAAGCTCTCATCTTCAATAGATCCTAATTCACCTCCATCAAGTGTATAACCAAAATCAGCGTTTAACCGATCCATATTAATGTAATCTACTCCCCTTCCTACCTCTTCGTCAGGTGTAAACAATATCCGTATAGTTCCGTGTTCAATTTCTGGATGGTTCACAATAAAATGAGCAAAATCCATAATAATGGCCACTCCGGCTTTATCATCAGCACCCAACAAAGTTGTTCCACTGGCCGTAATGATATCATCCCCTATCTTTTCCTTTAAATAGGGATGAGTATCCGTAGTTATCACCTGATCGGCCGCATCCGGTAATGCAATAGGATTACCATCGTAATTTTTATGTAAAATTGGCTTTACATCTTTTCCACTGCAATCAGGAGCTGTATCCACATGAGCACAAAAACAAATGGTAGGAACTTTTTTGTTGCTAGTGGCGGGAATGGAGGCATAAACATATCCCCATTCATCCATTTCAGCATCGGTAACACCAATAGCCAATAGTTCTTCCACTAATATTTTTGCCAGATCTTTTTGTTTCATGCTCGAAGGAAACGAATCCGAATTTGGATCAGACTCCGTATCGACCTGAGCATATTTTATAAACCTTTCTGTTACAGTGTGTGCGTATTTTTTAAGCGAATCCATAGAACTAATTTTAGGCTCGCTAAATTAAGTATTCTTTTTGTTGACATCAAATAAATAGAAAAGTTTCCCCTACCCCTGATAATCGGTTTTATAATAGTTTTCTATTCTGTATTGTTTGTTGCCATTGGCAAAGAAGAAAGCCAAATAATCATTTAAAAAACGCTCTACTTTTATTAATTTATTATAAAGTACTTTCATTGAAACTGATTTTAGTCGAATAATGTACTTCTAAATTTAAGCTAAAATGTATTTTTATTTACTCGAATGTAATTGAAGTAATTAACGAAGAATTGTTAACTTATCGAAAAGTATCCAGCCATTCCATGGCTTTTTCTTTTGAGTTAAACATTTTTGTAGGTACGGGAGGTTTATTGAATTTGATATAAAAGTTTGCTAATATTTTTGAAGATAATGATTCTGTAAAGATAGCTGTAGCAATACTTAAATTAAGAAATTCGGGATTAGCAGCTTTAACTCTGGCTTCTTTTGAAACTTGCCAAACTTTTCTTACGTCAGCAAAAACAAGCATTTTTTTCCCTTCTTGCATCTTTACTCTTGCATTGATTATTTCATCAACATTTTCAAGATGCATGTCTGTCTCCTCCTTAAAAATAACAAACAATATTTTGCCATCTGTTTCAAGATGAGCAATGGAGGTTTCTAATTTGTTTGTTTTAATCATATTTCGACTAATATAAAATTTTTATAACTGTAAAAGAAATATTTTAACTAATATTCTATTTTTCTAAACGGATTTAGACGAAATTTAATACCTTATTTTCACAAAATCTAAACTATTGCATTAACCCTCCTTTTTCATTAATTTCGCTGTGCAAAGAATAAAGAAGGTCAATGGAAACAATCAAAAAATACATCCCTAAAAATAAAGTGAGAATTGTTACTGCTGCCAGCCTTTTTGACGGGCACGATGCAGCCATTAACATCATGCGTAGAATCATCCAGGCAACGGGTTGCGAAGTGATTCATTTGGGGCACGACAGAAGTGTAGAAGAAGTGGTGAATTGTGCCATTGAAGAAGATGCCGGTGCCATAGCCATGACCTCTTATCAGGGAGGACATGTAGAGTATTTTAAATACATGTATGATCTACTAAAGCAAAAAGGTTGTGATCACATCAAAATATTTGGAGGTGGTGGTGGAACCATTTTACCTGAAGAAATAAAAGAACTACATAATTACGGAATCACCCGCCTTTACCACCCGGATGACGGACGGGAGATGGGTTTACAGGGAATGATTAACGACATGATTAAGAAGTGCGATGTGCCCACCCCAGCCCTTCCAAAGGGAGGGAGTTTAGAATCTGAACTCAAAAACAAAAACGTAAATACTATAGCACGCCTTATTTCTATTGCTGAGAACAGACATGATGAGTTCGAAACTGTTTTTAATTCAATTTCTAAAGAATTAAAAGTCTCCCCTTCGGAGGGATTTAGGGATGCTTCTCCCGTACTAGGAATTACTGGAACTGGTGGAGCAGGAAAATCATCGCTGGTAGATGAATTGGTTCGTAGGTTCTTAATTGATTTTCCTAAAAAAACAATTGCCATTATTTCCGTTGACCCATCCAAAAGAAAAACCGGTGGAGCATTACTGGGCGATAGAATAAGAATGAATTCTATTAAGAACGACCGCGTTTACATGCGTTCGTTGGCAACCCGTCAGAGTAATTTAGCCTTGAGCAAACACATTTCTGAAGCCATCAGCATTTTAAAAGCTGCTGAATATGATTTAATCATACTGGAAACTTCAGGTATCGGCCAATCGGATACAGAAATCTGCGATTATTCCGATTTATCGTTATACGTGATGACTCCCGAATTTGGTGCTACTACCCAGCTCGAAAAAATTGACATGCTTGACTTTGCTGATGTAGTTGCCGTTAATAAATTTGACAAGCGTGGTGCTCTCGATGCCCTTCGTGATGTAAAAAAACAATACCAGCGTAATCATAATTTATTTGATGACAAAGAAGGTGAGATTCCTGTTTACGGAACCATTGCTTCGCAGTTTAACGATCCGGGGATGAATGCCCTTTACAAAGTGATTATGGATAAACTATCAGAAAAAACCAAAGCCGACCTGCATTCCACATTCAAGATTACCAAAGAAATGTCGGAAAAAATATTTGTTATTCCACCTAACCGAAACCGTTATTTGTCAGAAATTTCTGAGAACAACAGGGCTTACGATAAATGGGTAAACGAACAGGTTGAAATTGCTGATCGTTTATTTGCCCTCAACAAATCCATGGAAACACTAGGAAGCAAGGAAGCAGCCACTAAAAAGGTACTACAGGCCACTTTCGATAAAATAAAACTGGATTTCGACCCACATAACTGGCAGCTTATTGAAAGCTGGAACGAAAAACTGGAAAAATATAAAAACCCCGTTTATAAATTCAAAGTAAGAGACAAGGATCTTTCTGTTGAAACCCATACCGAAAGCTTATCGCATTTACAGATTCCTAAAATTGCCTTGCCTAAATATAAAGGCTGGGGAGATATTTTACGCTGGAGTTTGCAGGAAAATGTTCCCGGAGAATTTCCTTACACCGCCGGTCTGTTTCCATTTAAACGGGAGGGCGAAGACCCTACACGGATGTTTGCCGGAGAAGGTGGACCCGAACGTACCAACAAACGTTTCCATTACGTAAGTATGGGATTACCTGCAAAACGTTTGTCAACAGCTTTCGATTCAGTTACACTTTACGGCAACGACCCCGATTTGCGTCCGGATATTTACGGTAAAATTGGAAATGCAGGCGTTTCCATTTGTTGCTTAGATGATATAAAAAAACTTTATTCAGGTTTTGACTTGTGTCACCCGATGACCTCAGTGAGTATGACCATTAACGGCCCTGCTCCTATGATGCTGGCTTTCTTTATGAATGCAGCCACCGACCAGAACTGCGAGAAATACATTAAAGCAAACGGACTGGAAAAAGAAGTAGATGCTAAAATTGCAACCATTTACAAAACCAAAGGTGTTAAACGTCCCGAATACCAGGGAAAATTACCCGAAGGGAATGACGGTTTAGGTTTGTATTTGTTGGGTATAACTGGAGATCAGGTATTACCTACTGAAGTTTACAACAAAATAAAAGCCGATACTTTGGCTCATGTAAGAGGAACTGTACAAGCAGATATACTAAAAGAAGATCAGGCACAAAATACCTGTATTTTTTCTACCGAATTTGCCTTAAGGCTGATGGGCGATGTACAGGAATATTTTATTGAGCACAGCGTACGAAATTTTTATTCGGTTTCTATAAGTGGTTACCACATTGCCGAAGCCGGAGCCAACCCCATTACTCAACTGGCGTTAACATTAAGTAACGGATTTACTTATGTGGAATATTACCTCAGCCGTGGCATGGACATTAACAAATTCGGACCAAACCTTTCATTCTTTTTTAGTAATGGTATTGACCCCGAATATGCAGTTATCGGAAGGGTGGCACGTAGAATTTGGGCAAAAGCTTTAGCCAAAAAATACGGAGCCAATGCCAGAGCACAAATGTTAAAGTACCACATCCAAACCAGTGGACGAAGCCTCCACGCACAGGAAATTGATTTTAACGACATTCGCACCACCTTGCAAGCCTTGTATGCCATTTACGACAACTGCAACTCCTTACACACCAATGCTTATGACGAAGCCATTACTACTCCTACCGAAGAAAGTGTGCGTAGAGCCATGGCCATACAGTTAATTATTAACCGTGAGTTAGGTTTGGCAAAAAATGAAAACCCAATACAAGGTGCGTTTATTATTGAAGAATTAACGGATTTGGTAGAAGAAGCCGTGTTGCTGGAGTTTGATCGTATTACAGAACGAGGTGGTGTGTTAGGTGCCATGGAAACTATGTACCAACGCAGCAAAATACAAGAAGAAAGTTTGTATTACGAAACCCTGAAACATACCGGGGAATACCCGATAATTGGCGTAAATACTTTCTTAAGCAGCAAAGGATCTCCAA
>CAYRAD010000043.1:0-11853 GCA_964422135.1 uncultured Vicingus sp. | reverse complement strand
CTACTGGTTCATCGTTAACTGGATTATCTACTACTGGTTCATCGTTAACTGGATTGTCTACTACTGGTTGAGTTGTTCTGTTCATCACTTCAGCTAGGAATTCACTATCATATGTTTCTGTTTTCTCAAGTGCAGCAATTCTTTTTGCTTCATTTTCATCAGCATTAATTAATATGAAATCTGATTTATCACTTACTTCTTTTGCTTTTTGTTCTTTATCAGCAGCACTTTGTTTTAGTTCAGAAGCTTTCGTTTCGTTATCAGCAATCATCTTTTGCAATTTCTCTATTTGTCCCATTTTTTTAGCCCTATCCTCCTCAGTAGCAGCAGCATTAGCCATGGCTTTTAAGCTTACTCCTAATTGTTTTTGATCGTCAGCATTTTGTTGAATTTTTTCAGCCTCTACATATTGAACTTCAGCTTCTTTAATCAATCTCCTATTCTCTTTCTTTAATCCTGAATATTCCTGATAAACTTCAGATTCTCTTATTTCTCTTATTTCATCAGGTTTTAAATTCAAAATTACTTCCTGATCAGCTGCTGTAATTTCCGGACTCGTTGGAACTATGTTTTCAGTTTCATTAGTTATTGTTGCGTTATTTTCTGTAACGTTATTCGATTCATTCTCAACATTATTATTGTTTTCCGAACTATTATTAGTTTCATTAGTATTGATAATATTGTTTGTATTATCAGGTGTTTCATTCGTAGTATTTACATCAGTTCGGTTAGCAGAATTATTATCAACACTATTGTTGTTAACAGATTTAATGTTGTTGTTGGAAGTTTTATCGTTCGCCAAAGCATATAGTGTTTCCGTATCTCCATTAGCCAATTGATTAATGGCTTTTTTTTGTTTTTCAATGGCTTTCATTTCCAATTCGTAAGCCTTTTGGAGTTTCGTTTCTTTTGCTATAAAATCGGAGGTACTATTAGCTTCTTCTCTTTTTGCAATTGCTTCTTTGTAATAATTACTGGCTTCTTCAACCAATAAATCACTCATAATAACATTGTTGGCGTAAGGATCATTATTTTCATTTTGAAGATTAGACAAAACTGCCTGATTATTATAAAATTCACTTCTATTGGCATTTTCATATTTTTTGGCTATTTCGTCCTGTTTTGTTTGAGATTGTTCTGTTAAAGCATCTGCTTTAGCAATTAAATTAGTTTTTTCGTTCATTGAATTTGAGTTAGCCGCTTTATCTCTTAATGTTTCTGCTTCCTCATCCAACTCTCTTGCCTGATTCTTCATTTCAACAATTTCATCTATATTTTTTTTCGATTCGTTAGATTCGTAGTTAAATTTATTATTGTACTTAAGATTAGAAAAATCGTCTTCCGGAGCATCTAAATTATTCACCGTTAAATTAGCTTCTTCTTCTCTCGCTTTTTCAGTATTAACTTTAGATTGATATTGATTATATGAGGTCTGTTCTTCCCTCCTTTTAGATTCTAATTCAGTTATTTTTACTGAAATTTCTTCTTTTTTATTTTCATCGGTAGCAAATTTCAACTCTTCATTTCGGTATCTGATTTCCTCATCAATATCAGCAATCAGTTCTTTGGTTAGTTTAGCTTTTTCGGTATTAATGGCTAATTCATTAGCTAATGAACCTGTATTTTCAATTTTATTTTCATATTCAGAATTGTAATCAGTAACTGTACCATCAGATTTTACTACTTTATTATTAAATTGGGATAAATCTATCTGATTATTATTTGTTTCATTATTGGCAATTTCATTAGTATTATTTAGTACAGCTACATTCGTTGCATTATTGTCATCGTTATTAGCTGTAACAGCTGCTGTAGCACTCATTGATTCTGCCTGAGTATTATAAAGTGCAACATATTCTTTCCTATCAGTTAGGTTATTTTGTAAAACTGCAATTTCATTTTCTATTTCATTCTTATCTTCAGTATTTGCATTCTCCAGTTCTTTTTTCTTCAGTACAATTTCCTGTGCAGTGGCACTAACCCAATTGGTATAGATTGTAGCTTTTTTAGATAAGGTCTCATAAGTGTCTTCTCCGGTAAGCTCACTAAGTTTATTAGTATATTCATCATCATAATCCTTAACTGTTCCATCCGAATTTGTAATGTTTACTTGTTCAATATTTTTGATGGTTGTGTTAGAATTATTGTCATTATTATCAGCTATTTTATTTTCAGCCAGTTCAGCATTAGCATCTATCTCCTTCTGTTTTTCAGCTTTTAAGATTTTTAATGATGCAATCCTATTTTGGTATTTTTCTTTTTTAGAATTATCTGTTTCATTTTTTAATTGATTTTCTCTAATGTCAATTTCCTCGTTGACACTTTTTATCCACTCTTGATCCAGTTTTACCAGTACCAGTGCTTTTTCCACTTCATTATTTACCTTATCTATTTCAGTTAACTGAACGCTATATTGGGTATTGTAATCAATAATTTCTCCTGAATCATCAATAATATTATATTCATCTTTATGTTCTTCTATGTTATATGAATCATTATTTAAGTTATTTGATGCAAGAACGTTACTTTCAGTTGGATACAAACCAACCAAACCTTCTTTTTCTAGGTAATTAATGTCGTTTTCCAACTGAATTTTTGCGGTTTGATTCATGGAAGTTACAGTATGGCTACTTTTACTGATATCAGCAAGAATTGATTGTGCAGTTTCAACTTCATTTTTAACATCATCATATTCTTTTTTTGTGCTTGCTTCTTTATCTTTTACTAATTGTAAATCATATTTGTTATCTTCAATATCAATATTCAAGGCTTTTATTTGTGCTTCTAAATCTTCTTTTTCACGTTTCTTTTTGGTTGCTTTCTTTTTTGCTTCAAGACCAGTAAGCGTTTCATTTAACTCTAAATCTCTGTTTAATAATGCAGTAGCTTCATCTCTTGCTTTATTATATTCTTGTTTCTTGTCTTCCAGTTTTTTATCTTGAATATTTTTCTCCGATTCAATTGCTGATTCTTTCTGATAAGTGGCAGAGGCTATTTTATCCAATTCTGCAAGGTTATTTTCTGCTTCATTCCTGTTGCCTGTACTAATGTTATTGTTTACTTTATCTTTTATTACATTAATATTTTCAATATCGCTTTCTCGTTCAGTAACTTCACTATCTATTATTCTGGCAATATTTAATGCAGCAACTGCTTCATTAGCTAGCTTTGCGGCCTCCAGTTTTTTACTTTCAGCAAGTTTTAGTTTAAAGGATTTTTGGGTTTCAGATGTTGCCTCTTGAGCTTCATTTATAAGGTTTTCTGATTCGATATATAAATTTTTAGCTTTTTGGGTTTTTTGGTTAGCTACCTGATAAGAATAATTGGCTTCTTCTTTTGATTTTTTAGTTTGTTCTATCAATTGATCTGCTTTTTGATCTACTGTACTGACTAGCTGTTCGTCTGATAAATCATTATACTTAGATTCGGATATATTTGAATTTTCGGTGGTATTATCTTCTGTATTGTTAGTAGTGTTGTTCAATGAATTGTTAGCCAATGTATTTAATTCAGCTTCTGTTGTGTTTACATCCAATTTTGCTTTTTGCTGTACAATATTCTGAACAACTAAAGGATCATGAATATCAAATTCATCAGATTCGTCAAATAGGTTTTTAACCACTAATTTTTCATCATCACCGGTTCCAACTAGTCTTAACTCCTGTTTTAATGCCCTAAAACCATCTAATTTAGGCACTTCAATTATTGCAGAATGTATCGGTGCATCGTTAGCAGTTTCAACTAACAGTTTATACTTACCACCGCTTTGAGGAAAAACCAATATATATCCCCCTGTTTCATTATCAGTTGTATATACTCCATATTTCCTGTCTTTTTCAGCATCTTTAATGGTGATTGTTGCTGATTTCATATTAGGATTGGCTTCTGCAAAAAAGTAACCTTTTATTACGGAGTTTTCAGGTGGTGGTGCATTTACAGTTACATTGTAAACAGTTAATTCACCTTGTTTACTAGTTCTTGAAGAAGCAAAGTAGGCTAATTGATTATCAATATCTGAAATATATAAAATATCATCATCCGGTGTATTGATAGGAAAATCAAGATTTTCGGGATAAGACCATCTTCCGGTTGAAGGGTCCAAGGTTGATTTGAATACATCAAACCCACCCATACTATTGTATCCTTTTGAACTAAAATAAAGTGTTTTTCCATCAGGATGTAAATATGGATATTCATCGTCATATTTAGTATTAATTTCATCTCCCAGGCTACTAGGCTTACTCCATTCTCCGTTAGGTAATTTCACTACTTTATAGAGGTCTTTTCCCGTTGAACCACTTTTGCCATAAGAAGAAAAAACAACCATATTTTTAGCTTCACTCAAATAGATAATTGAAGATTCATTATTTCTTTTATCCAATTTGGTTTTAAATTCATCAGGTTTAACAATAATTTTTCCTCCTATTCCCTTCAAATTATATGATCTAAAAAAATCGGTTTTCTTAATTTCTTTTTTACTCAAGACTCCTATATTGGTCATTCCAGTGAGAAGTTTTTCACCATTTTTACACATTTCAATTTCCCTGTCAATATTATATTCCTGTTGCTCTTTTGTTGTGCTTTTTTGTTTGAACTTATTGAAATATGTAATGGCAGCAGCAAAATTATAATTATGGTGATAGGCTTTTGCCAGATAATAATTTGCTACCGGATCTACAGTAGATTTAGTTATAGAAAACTTTAAGTACTGTATTGCTTTTTCTTTATTTCTAGAACCGAATAAAAGGCAAGTACCATATTTATAATTGTAATTTACATCTTTTGGATATAAGCTTAACAATTGAGAAAATAAAGGGAGCGCATCAACATAATTTTTTTCCTGAAACATCGTATTTGCTGCCGTTTTAAGTTCTTCTTCAGATGAATATTGAGCAAACAACTGATTGTTTATGCTTAGCAGCATTATTAAAGACGTGAAAATAATGATATGAAAAAACCTTCTTCTCATTTAAATTTTAAGCTAACCTTCAAAATTACTAATATTAATAAGGATGCGAAAAATGAAATATTACCTAAATTAGTCATTGAATTTTCTTAAAAAATCTTTTTTCTTTCTTTCTGTAGAATACATATATTGATAATGTTCCTGCCCTTTTTCCGCTTTGGATTTCCTTTTATCGGGCTTGGTTTCTGTGATAGCAGTATTAAAATCAACATTTGAGGATATAGCCTGCATAATTCCTCTGGTATAGCTAAAGAAATACCAGTTATTCTGATTAATTTCAAGATAAATGGTCAATACATCTCCACTTCTCTTTTTAACCAATTCAACTTTGCCTTCAACATATTTATTAATTTGTTTGTTGTAAATATTACTTATGCCTATTTTACTGAATGATTTGTAAGATCTGCTATCATCATCCCATCTTAATTTTAAGTCATTAAATACTATCGTTTTTTTAAATGAATCCGGTAATTTCTTAAACTCTCCATACAAACTGGCTTGAGCTATTAGTTTATCAGCATCTCCTTTACCAAGAATCTCTCTTAAACCTTTTTCAAATGTTGGGCGGTCTAACTTAACAGGATCCAGTGTACTTGCTTCCTGCAAATCTTTACTCATTTTTTTCATGGCCTCATCTGAAAAGAAGAAATCCGCCAGCATGACTACATCAAAAATAGCTTCATCATCCAGTTGGTTATGATCAATAGTACCTGCGGTTTCTATTACTACTTGACCAGTTTTATTACCCAAATCTATTTTACCTTCGCCATAAACTTTACAATATTTTGTATTTAAACTTAAATAATTTCCTCCAAAAGACATTTCCTGTAATTTGTCTTTATTGGAAATTTTATATTCTTCTTTTTCTTTATCGTAATGTAAAAACCCCATAGATTGTAATACCGGTAGATGGCTATAACTTTTTTTATTATTTAAAAAAGTGGTGTATATACCTAGAGAGTCAGGACTTAGGAATACAGTTGCCAATAAAGGATTTCCATTAATATCTTTTGTTGTACTGTCAACTGGAATATAAATGTCTTCTGGGTTAATTTGTGTTTCAAAACTAAACCAGTTTCTGTTTAATAAATCACATTCGTGCAAAATCCGTGAGTAGCCTTTAAATGTTAGAAACTCATTGTTTGCAAATAACTTGACTTTACCATAAAATTCGTAATTAGGGCTTAATGTAAATTTGTCATCTTCTTTCAGTTGTGCAGTGGCATACGTTTGTCCTGAAGAATCAACTCCTATGTTTTGTAAGTAAATAGTCTGTGCTTTATTGATTTCATCAATATAATCAATATTTCCACTTCCTACATATTTTTTCTTACCAAAAATATTAATGGTTGAGTTATAAATAATATGATTTTGGGTAACATAACTGGCAATAACTTTAGAGTTGTTAAGTGTACGCATTTTAGCTTTTTTCTCAAGAACTACTCTGTTACTATCAGGATAAATCATTGCATCAGCAACATTCATGAATTTAACTCCATCGGCATATATAATTTTTCGTTTAATATCATATTTAGCTTTTGTAGAGAAAAAACTTAGAGAATCTTGTTCAGGATGTATGGAAATAAACTGGGCACCTTCTATTTTTACACCTGTTGCGTCTGTTGTTTTAGCTTCTCCAGCAGAAAGTTCAATATCATCATTATCCATAAACCATTTAAATTCTTCCATGTAACAGATGTATTGCATCGGATCAAAAGTAATATGCGAACCACCACCATTTGAACGGAATTGTCCATATCTACCATCAAATGTTACATAGGCATGAACATTTATTGTAGAAAATGCGAGTGCTTCTTTATCCACATTCCCATCATCTTTTAACCTAAAATCTGCAGTATCAGATTCAAAATCCTTAAATTTAAAATGAATAAGCTTGGCCTCCAATTCAGCTTTCTGAAATTCAAACACCCCAGTTCCTGATAATCCATCAGGTTGTACCATCGTTTGCCCATGCATATATGACTTCATGTCGTACATGGCAATTGGTTTGTTTATCTCTTTATGTATCATAATATCTCTGGATGGAAACCATCGAGTAAATACATTTTCGCCTTCAACTGGTGGAAACTCGACATCAACAGGGCTTTCTTTTACATTAAAACTTTGAGCAACAGCATTCATGGAATCGGGGAAAAATATGAAATCATTTGAAAAAGTTGTTGATGTGATATATTCTAATTTTCCATTTCCTCTCATCCCCCCATTACTTAACCTGACAGTATCTTTGTACGTTCCTTTTCCGCCATACATAGGAAACCCATCTTTTGGTGTTTCTCTTATAAAACCTAATGAATGATCAGATTGTAATGAAAGTGTTTCGTTAAAATCGGGAAAAATACCAGCAGACAACATAGTTCCTTTAAATTTTAACTGGCTATTATCAAAATTATCTAAGCTATCTATGGTAAACGGTTCAAGATGAAAGTAGAAATCATTTCTATTATACACTCCTCCCTGAATTGATTTTTTGTCATAAAAAACATATGAATCTTTATAACTGTTTAATATGGGGTATTCATCTGCTTTTTTTACTCCAGATTTATTATTGGATTTATCGATTAATAAATCTCCATTTATATTTTCAATAACCGTTTTTACTGGTTTTATTACCGAGTTTCCATACTGATCTACAGCACCGGTTTCGGCATAAATTCTTAATGAATCCACATTGGGCATAATAATTTTAAAATCATCATATTTAAATGAAAAATTACTTCCCATAATATCAAATCTCCCTGCCTGAATTACACCACTAAAATCAAAATCTCGATTCTTTTTTAATGTAATTTCTTTATGTGAAGGATATATAACAACTTCCTGTGAATCACTTACATTAATACTATTAACACCTCTCATTTTTATATCATAATTTAATAAACTAAGAGTTGCATTACTGTAATTTTTAATATTCGAATAGAAACCAATAACATCATAATCAATATTACCACCACTGGCTTTTACCCAATTGAATAATTTGTTTTTTACGATGAAATATTTTTCATTGTAATTATAATTTATAAATCCCTTATTAGATAAATCCAACAACATGGATTCCAATTGAGAATAAGATTTCATAGTAAATGCTGCCAAATCCTCATTGGTAATGAAGTTCGTATCAAGCTTATCAGCCAGTTTTTTTATGGTATATAAGGGATGAGAGGTTTGTAAACTCATCATTTGCATGTATTCATCCTTTTTAAAGTAATTTGAAGACACGAATGTTGCATCAGTTTTGGTACCTCCTTTCATATTTCTAAATTCAATCATAGGTGAATCTACCTTCCATATTAATGATTCAAAATCCATATCCACCTGATGATAGGAGTCAAAATATGGTGTTATTTTAATTCCTTTGTGATCTCTAATTAATGATACACTCCTATCTGCAATAAAAAATTTGAAAGAAAGGCCGGGATGAAAAATAGAATCATCTTTAAGATAAATTGTAGCAGATGCAATTTGTGAAACGATTCTTTCGGGTTTTATGATAAATGTTTTAGCTGCCATTTTTAAAAAAGGCTTTTGTTCTCTCTCAAAAATAACATAGGCATCCTGATCTTGGTTTCCTCTACCTATTACTTTTCTGCCATTAAGAGAAAAACCTCCGATATAATTAACGTCTTTAGATATTTTGAGTTCAAGAGTGGCATTGTATGAGCTAAATCGAGGGTATGTTGCTTTTTCAGGTTTAACATTAGCCAATACTTTTTCATCCAAAGTTCCTTTTAATGGTTCTTGAAAATAATGGTAATCATAGAATATCACATCCTTAATAGAATATTTTGGTGTTTTAAAACTCAATGAATATTGATCAATTTCGGCATACACAGTATCAGATGAAAATCCGGCACGTTCCCAGGTAATCTTACCACCTTCTCCTACCCATCTTGCTTCTGTAGGGTAATAAATACCTTTTGTGTTTAAAATCACAGAACTATCGCCTTTTGAGTAACAGGTTAAGGTTAGTGCATCAAATTTAATATTAGGAAGACTATCATACCCAAAGGTGTAATTACTGTTATTTGCTGCCCAACTATTAGCGGCAGATTTATACAATAAGTTTTCATCAAATAAACTGTTACAGGCTTTTAAGTAATCTGCAAAACGTTTTTTACTTTTACCATTTATCAATTTTACTACTATATCTTGCCAGCTAAAAAAACTTTCTTCTGTTTGGTATTTACTGTTTACAAATTCTGAAATGGTAAATAAATAATTTCTAAAATCGGGAAATGCTCTTTTTCTCTTCTTCAGCATTAAATTAGCTACTTTATATACGCTCTCTCGCTGCTTTTCTGAAAATTTTCCACCAAACCAACTCCAATAAAATTCATCCATTACATATTTTCCATCTTCTTTCCTCGAATAGGTTAAAAATTCTTCCATTTCATGAAAGAACAATGAGGAGTCAGCAGAAAACTGTTTTATTTTATTTTGAGAATGACCAGAAAAAGCCATTATCAAAAGGACCACTACAATTATATATCTATTTAATTTATTCATTCTTTGATTAAATGTAACATCGCCCATTCATTTCTTTCATCACTATAATATTCTTTAAATCCCAAAGTTGATGCCTTATTTATTAATTGCTCTTTATCTGTATTAAAAAAACCACTGAGTAAAATCTCTCCTTCAGCACTAAGAGTTTCTATGTATTTATTCAGATCATTTAAAAGAATATTTCTATTAATATTTGCTAATACGATATCAAACTTTTTTTCTTTTAACAATTCCGCCCCACCTTTTAATACTTTTATATTCTCACAATTATTATTCCTAATATTTTCAATGGTATTTTGATATGCCCATTCATCAATATCAATAGCTTCAACAAAATTTGCATTTTTTAATTTTGCAAGAATTGCTAAAACGCCTGTCCCACAGCCCATATCAAGAATATTCTTGTGTTCTATATTTAAATCCAAAAGTCTTTTTACCATCAAGTAGGTCGTTTCATGATGCCCGGTACCGAAAGACATTTTTGGATTAATAATAATATCATACTCAATATTATCAGTTTTTTCATGAAATTTAGCTCGTATACAACATCTGTTTTCAACAATAATTGGGTTAAAACTTTTCTCCCAAGTCTCGTTCCAGTTTTGGTCTTTAATAATTTTAATACTAAACTGAATGTTAAAAGTAGAGTTATTCATCACTCCCAGCTTAGATATCTGTTCACTTTTAAAGAGATTGTTTTGAATATAGGCATCTAAACCTTTTTCTGTTTCTACAAAACTTTCAAAACCAATTTCAGCTAACTGAGCCATCAAAATATCTCTACTCGGCTCTAATGGTGAAACAATTGCTGAAAGTTCTATATAATCCATAAATACCTCCTAATTAAGTATAAAAAAACGAAAAAAATTTGATAAGTACTTTACAAAAAGGAATTTCATTTAACATTTTTTAGATATATGACATTTGATTAAAGTATATTTTTATAAAATGAAAAAAGATGTTGCAATAATTATTTTTCTTTTTATTAGCACATTTTCCTTAAATGGACAATCTATAGATAGTAATAATTATATACTTTCAGGAACTGTTGTTAATGGCAGTAATAATAAGCCTTTATCTGGTGCCAATCTATTGACCAGCATGAATTATGGTACAAAATCGGATGAAGTTGGAGAATTTAATCTCTATGTTTATCCCAATGATACCATTAAAATAAGTTATGTAGGATTTAAAACCATTAACTACATTGCTCCTTTTAAAGAAAATGGTAAATATCTTATTAAATTTAAAATGTACAGAGATTCTGTTTCTTTAGCTGAAATTGAAATATTTCCATGGCCAACCTATAAGGAATTTAAAAAGGCTTTTTTAGCTATTGACAAACAAAATGAAAAGATTGAAATGGTTGGTATAACAACTTATCAGGACAAATCTATTGAACCAGTGCAACCTACAATTTTAAACCCTGCTTCATTTATTTATGATAAACTTTTTGATAAACAAGCTAAGCTAAAACGAAGGCTGAAAAGGAAAAGAAAGGTAATTAAAAAATCTATAGAAATTGATTAGTAAATTTTTGTAGCTTTTGTTATATATTAAACTAGTTTTTAATTTTTTTGTCTATTTTTGCCTAACGGTTAAATTCTTAAAAAAATGAAAGCGACTCATGTTATCGTAGAAGAGATTATTAAGAAATCACCTTTTTTAGAGGAGGCATTAGCTGAAGGTATTATTAATTTATCTTCTTTATCAAGGCAAATAAAAGCAGAAATTGATGAACAACTTCGTAAAGATGTTCAGATTGGAGCTATTGTTATGGCATTGAAAAGATTATCACCAAAATTTGATCCAAATCTTAAATTACGGGTAAAAAAAGTTATTAATAAATTAGGTGATATTACCGTACGTTCAAAAATTACTTACTATACCTTTAAAAATTCTGAAACAATTATTGAGAAACAGGCCGAGTTATTAAAAAGATTAAAAGAAAAAAAAGACACCTTTTTTGCTTTTTCTCAAGGTGTGTATGAAACAACGATCATTTTAAGTGATTCTGAGCACAATAATGTTGATACACTTTTTAGAGAAGAAACTATTGTACAAGAAACAAATGGGCTATCATCTATAACAATAAAGCTACCAAGCGAAAACTCAGATGTTTCTGGTATTTATTACTTTATCCTTAAAAAAATTGCTTGGGAAGGTATAAATATCTTAGATTTAATTTCTACAACTCATGAATTTACCATCATAGTGAATGATGAAAGTGTTGATAGAGCTTTTTCTATTTTAAAAAACTTAAATCAAGGAGATTATTAGTATCCCAATTTACACAAAAAATCCGTCTAAATAGACGGATTTTTTTATGTGTTTAAATTTATAAGTTATTTATTATTTCAAAA
>CAYRAD010000042.1:8485-11892 GCA_964422135.1 uncultured Vicingus sp. | reverse complement strand
GAGTTAAATCCTTTTCAATTAACTCATTATGAAATGTCGATAATTCAATTGGATGAACAAGATAACGAGCATTTTCACGTAATGCTTCATCACTTACTTTAAACGTTTCATAGGAATTCAGAATGTCATTGGATATTTCTTTTAAAACATTATTTTTATCTTTTTCAGGAACATTTAATATTTCATCCTGAAAAGCTCTCTGAAAAATACAAATTTATGTTTATTAATGAGTTTGAAGAACTTAATTTTCAGACCGATGATGGACACATTTTAAACGCATTATTATTTAAAACAAAAAACCCTAAAGGTATAATTTATTATCACCATGGAAATGCAGGAAATTTAGAGAGCTGGGGAGTTAGGTCGACCGATTTTACTAATATAGGATATAATGTTTTAATGTACGATTACAGAGGATACGGAAAAAGTAGTGGGAAAATCAAAAATGAAAAAATGCTGTATAAAGATGCATTGATGATTTATAGTAAATTGTTAGAAAATTATAAGGAACGTGATTTGATTTTATATGGAATGTCTTTAGGGACAGGAATTGCAACTAAACTTGCTCATGAAAAAAATCCTAAAATGTTAATCTTAGAAACGCCTTACTTTAATTTCTATGATGTTTCAAAATTTCATTACCCCTATTTACCTAATTCAATTTTGCTTCATTATCAATTTAAAACAAACAAGTTTTTACCTGAAATTAAAGTTCCTATTTACTTATTTCATGGAACTGAAGATGAAACAATCCCTTACGATTCAAGTATTCGTTTGACAGAACTTTCTTCAAATGTTAAGTTGTTTACCATTAAAGATGGTTCTCATAACAATTTAAACACTTTTGATGAATACCATCAATGGTTAGGAGAAATTTTAAAGTGAGGATATATTGAAGTTGAGATTAATTCTCAATTCATCATTCTACACTTATAATGGTCTTCTGTGTTTCCATCTTTTGTGCGACCATAACCATAATTCAGGTTGTTTTATTATATCCTGTTCCAGTCTTTTGGTATGTAATTCAGATATTTCTCCTTTCTTTGTGACTGATGGGTTTTCACAAAGTAATTCAGTTGACATTTCGTAATAGCCCCTTTTTTGTTGAGAAATAGTAATGTAAACTATCGGGTAATTTAGTTTTGATGAGATTACTTCTGTTCCCCAGAAAACAGCAGTTTCTTGATTTAAAAAAGTTGTCCAATATGAATTTTCTGGTGTGGGTGACTGATCAGCAATGAAAGCAGTCACACTAAGCTCATCACTATTTCTTAAACTCACCATTTTTTTAAATGTATCTTTCATAGGTATCAGTTTAGTACCTAAATGAGTTCTCATCTTAATTATCAAGTTATCAAAATATGGATTAGAAAGAGGTCTGTAAATAACGTACAATTGGTATTTACTCATACAACTCATCCCTGCTCCGGCTAATTCCCAATTTCCATAATGACCTAACACAAAAATTACTTTCTTTTTTTCATCAAAGAGCTTGTCTAAGAGGGATAAATCATTAAAACGACATCTTTTGATGGCTTCTCTTTCAGTAATCGTTAGCGTCTTTATTGTTTCAACAATCAAATCGCAAAAAAAACGATTAAATTTTTTATGAATCAATTTAAGCTCTTCTTCCGATTTTTCAGGAAACGAATTTTTAAGGTTTGTGTTAATTACATCTTTACGATAGCCAATTAATGTGAACAGGATAAGATTTAAGAAATCAGATACAAGATACAATAACCAAAAAGGTAAGATGGAAATTAAGTAAAAAAAAGGGAATGTTATGTAAAAAACCAGTGCTTGCATTAATCTTCAACTAAGGCTCTTTTAAATTCTGATGTAGTATGAAATGTGATTTCTGGATAGTCAGTTTCAGCACTTTGCAATAAGAACTTTGTTTGAGCTAAAAACACATAATTGTCGTCCTTGTCTTTAGCAATATTTTGTGCTTTACGAGTAATAAAATTTTCTAGTACACTTTCATTATCGGTTGTCATCCAGCAAGCTTTATAGAGTGCTTTAGACTGAAATTCAGCTGATGCACCATACTCATGTTTTAAACGGTACTGTATCACCTCAAACTGAAGCTCTCCAACTGTTCCTATAATTTTACGATTACCCGGTTGTTGAATAAAAAGTTGAGCTACACCTTCGTCTGTTAATTGCTGGATTCCTTTCTCCAATTGCTTAGACTTCATCGGGTCTTTGTTAATCAGCTCTTTAAAAATTTCGGGAGAAAAACTCGGAATACCTTTAAATTCCATCTTTTCTCCTTCGGTCAATGTATCACCAATTTTAAATATTCCGGTGTCATAAAGTCCAATTACATCACCCGGAAAAGCTTCATCAATAACGCTTTTATCCTGAGCCATAAAACTGGTTGGATTGCTGAATTTTATTTTCTTGTCATTATGCACATGATAATAAAATTTGTTTCTTTCAAACTTGCCGGAACAAATGCGTAAAAAGGCTATTCTATCACGATGATTTGGATCCAGATTAGCGTGAATTTTAAAAACAAACCCGCTAAATTTGTTTTCTGTTGGATTTACTAATCTTAAATTGGTCTCTCTTTCTTTAGGAAATGGAGCAATATTAATAAACGTATCCAGTAATTCTTGTACACCAAAATTATTTAATGCACTACCAAAAAATACAGGAGCCAATTCACCAGATTTATAGTTACCAACATCAAATTCATCATAAACACCATCAACCAATTCTATGTCTTCTCTTAATTTTTCTGCAGAATTACCAATTCGTTCTTCTAATACAGGATCATTGAAATCTTTTATTGAAACAATGTTTCTTTCTACTTTGGTTTTATTACTATCAAATAAATTAAGCTTCTTTTCATAAATATTATAAACACCTTTAAAGGTGCTTCCAATCCCTATTGGCCAGCTTAAAGGGCGAACTTTTATGTTTAAAATAGTTTCAATTTCATCCAACAGGTCATAAGGATCTTTTCCTTCCCTGTCCATTTTATTAATGAAAACAATAACCGGAGTATTTCTCATCCTACATACTTCCATCAACTTTTTAGTTTGTGCTTCCACACCATTAGCACAATCAATCACCAATATTACACTATCAACTGCTGTTAAAGTTCTGTAGGTATCTTCAGCAAAATCCTTATGTCCGGGAGTATCTAAAATATTAATCTTAACATTTTTATAGTTAAATGCCATAACAGAAGTAGCAACTGAAATTCCTCTTTGCTTTTCAATTTCCATAAAGTCGGAAGTAGCGGTTTTCTTTATTTTATTAGATTTTACCGCTCCTGCAGTTTGAATGGCTCCTCCAAATAGCAACAATTTTTCTGTTAACGTTGTTTTTCCTGCATCCGGGTGACTAATAATACCAAATGTTCTTCTCTTACTTATTTCCTGCTCTAAACCCATAAT
>CAYRAD010000042.1:0-8385 GCA_964422135.1 uncultured Vicingus sp. | reverse complement strand
TAAGTATTTGTTTTCGTTTAATGTCGGTTGTAATCGTTTGTAGTCGTTTGTAAATGAATAAATTTTTGTAGTTTTGAAGAATGGATAAAAAAGCATGTTTAGAATGTGGTGAAACTTTTGTCGGTAGGATAGATAAAAAGTTTTGTTCCGATTATTGCAGGAACTCTTACAATAATAAAATCAATAAAGACGGTAAGAATCTAATTCGCAATGTGAACAACCGCTTACGAAAAAACTGGAGAATATTGGAAGAATTGAACCCAAATGGAAAATGTAAAATCTCTAAACAACGCCTAGAAGCAAAGGGTTTCGACTTTAATTATTTCACCAATATTTATACTACTAAAACAGGAAATGTCTATTATTTCTGTTACGATCAGGGATATCTAGCTATCGATAATGATTATTTTGCATTAGTTAAAAGGGATTGAGATGAGAAATATATTCTTTCTATTACTTCTTTTTACTAAATTTTATCCCGCCTGGTCTACCAATACCGATAATTATTCAGATAGTATTTTAAAAGCACTTCCAACGATAAAGTACGATAGTGTACGTATTAAAGCTTATATAAATTTATCAGAACATGTTAAAGCAAAAGATTTTGACTTAGCACTTGCTTATATGAACAAAGCACTAGCTATTTCAAGTAATGAAACTGAAAAAGCTAAATGTCTTTATTATTTGGGAAAGGTATATTCAAGTCATTCAAAATGGAGTCAATCCGATTCCTGTTTAATGGCTTCAAATAAAATATTTACCAAACTAAACAGAAAATCCAACATGGGTTTTTGTTATGAATATTTAGGGACGAATGGTTATTATCAAGGAAATTACATTAAGGCAATAGATAACTATTTAAAGAGTCTGAAATTGAGAGAGGAGTTGAATGATATAGATTATCAGATGAAAACCTTAAGTAATATTGGAACAGTATATAAAGAACAAAGAGATCCTGAAAAGGCATTGGATTATTATCTCCAAGCAGAGAAACTATCTAACAAAGTTGACGACCGTAAATTTGAGGCTTCGGTGTTAAACAATATTGGTATTATTTATAAAATAATGGATAATTCTGAAAAGGCATTAGATAAATACAAATTAGCAATTGAAATATTTAAAGAAATTGGAGATAGAAAATTGGAGGCAAACACCTATAATAATATTGCAATTATTTACGATGAAAATAAAGAATTTCCAAAAGCAAAACTCTATTATAACAAAGCGTTAAAAATATTTGAAGAAGAAAAGTACGATTATGGTATCATATTGGTTTCTACAAATTTAGCCGAAATGATGAACGATTTTGGTGACTATAAATCAGCAATCAATTATGCACAAAAAAGTTTAATTTCTGCTATTGAAATGGAATTAAAAGATGACCAAAAATTGGCTTATAAGAGCCTTTCCAGAAGTTATGCAAAGATGGGAGATTATAAAAATGCCTATAAATACCATGTGTTATATTCAAATCAAAAAGACTCCATATTTAATGAAACGGCTTCTTTACAAATTGCTGAAATGCAAACCAAATACGATACAGAAAAAAAAGAAGCAGAAAACAACTTATTAAAAACTGAACAGGCCTTAGATAAAGCTGAAATAGATAAAAAATCTTCTCAGCAAAATTTATTGATATTTGTACTTGGAGTTGCTTTATTAATTGTTGTTTATGTGGTCTATAGCCTTAACCAAAAGAAAAAAATCAATAAAGTATTAAATACTCAAAATCAAATTATTGAAGAAAAAAATAAGGATATTACAGACAGTATCACCTATGCAAAAAGAATACAACAAGCTATTTTACCATCGTTGTCATCTCTTCAAAATTACTATGATTCATTTATTTACTACCAGCCAAAAGATATAGTTGCAGGAGATTTTTATTGGATTGAAAAAATTGGTAATCAGATATTATTTGCAGCAGCAGATTGTACAGGCCATGGGGTTCCTGGTGCCATGGTTAGTGTAGTTTGTCATAATGCATTAAACAGGGCTGTTAGAGAGTTTAATTTAACACAACCATCAAAAATTTTAGATAAAGTAACGGAATTAGTAATTGAAACTTTCGAAAAAAGCGATAATGAAGTAAAAGACGGGATGGATATTGCCTTATGTGCTTTAAATCCCAATACCAATGAATTAGAATATTCGGGTGCTAATAATTCGATCTATATAATATCAAAAGGTGAATTAACTGAAATTAAGGCAGATAAACAACCAATAGGGAAATATGCATACAGCAAAGCATTTGTCAACCATAAAATCACGTTGCAAAAATCTGATACTATTTATATTTTTTCAGATGGTTATGCTGATCAGTTTGGTGGCGAAAAAGGAAAAAAGTTTAAATATAGCCGATTCAAAAATCTGTTATTAGAGCTGTATGATAACCCTATGAAAGAGCAATTAACAGTGATTAATAGAAAATTTAATAGTTGGAAAGGAAAATTGGAACAGGTTGACGATGTTTGTGTTATTGGAGTGAAGATATAACAGGATTATCTTTACTTTTTGTAGTCAACAATTATTGTTAATTAAATATCTACTGTTAACAAATCAGTTATTTTTATGTAACAAATACTTTAAATAGTCGTTTTCTTTGGTGTATGATAGTTTTAATCAAAAATAATTTACTTCTAATTTTTCTATTATTCAGTGGATTGATTTCTGCTCAGGAAGAAACATCAGATTATATTGTTGAAGTAGCCGGCCTGCACGATTCATTAAACTATCATTTTATTGAAAATCAACAATTGTACAAAGAAGGTTGGGATACACTTGAACAACCCAAATTCTGGAGAACCTTAATGTCAATGAAAGAGGATTCAGCCTTAATAAATATTGGTAGTACCCGTCAGATTATAGCTAAAATAGCAGTTGATGATTGGAAAAAACTGACTAAAGAACAACAGGATGGCATAAGAGATAGTGTGAGAAAATATTACCATTTACCCGAAAAAGAACATGTTTATATGACCAGTGGAAAGAAATCATTTTATGATTTTGAGAAGATTATTCCAAATATTGGAAGAGGTATTGAAATTTTTAATGAAAATAAAGTTGACCCTTTCTATGCCCAAACTATTCTTTTAATAGAAAGTCCTAATAAAGTGCAAAAATCACCGGTAGGTGCAAATGGCTCTTTCCAAATTATGAGAAAGGTAGCTATTAATATGGGGTTAACAGTGAATAAATATGTTGATGAACGAAAAGATTTTGATAAATCTGCATGGGCAGCAGCTAAATTGATAAGAACTATATGTATTCCTGAAACCAATAAAATTCTGGAAGAAAAAGGAATAAGTTATAGTTCAAACGATTTGTGGTACAAACTACTTGTTTTACATGTTTATCATGCTGGTGCTGCAAATGTAAAAAATGCTATGGATTCAATTCCTTCTTCAGTTACTGAAATGAACATAATAACAACTTTATGGCAAACAGAGGCTGGAAATTTCAGGAACTCTTCTCAAAATTATTCTCAATTGGCTTTGGCTTCTTTGATAGAACTGGATAATATTATTTACAACAATTGTAAGTTTATATATTATTGTCCTCCTGATGAAATTTAATTATTATTTCTCAAAAAAATAGTTTATTTTTATCTTTAATATCTTCATTAAATTGTTGTGAAAGAAATAGATAAACTTAAACAAAAAGTTAGGGAATTAGAGGATGAAAACCTAAAATTAAAAAAAGGTTTTTCAAGTATAATTGCGTCAGGAAAAACGGTTAGTGTTCCACAACAAATTGAGCCAATTTTCGAGAAAGCTGAAAAAGTAGTCGGAAAATATTTTAATAATTTGACTGCTAATCCCTCTAAAGGAGTAATAGAAATTAATGAAGAACGATATGTTTTATTACGTGCTTCATCTTTGTCCGTTGGGTTTTTAAATAAAATTAGAGATTTATATGCAGATAAAGGAGAATTAGAAGCATACAGTATTGGTAAGAACTTCCTTTTCGATATAGCTCATGTAATAGGACTGGAGGATGCAAAAGAGTTTCATTTAAAAATGAAATTAAATGATCCTATCTCAAAACTATCTGCAGGACCAGTTCATTTTGCATATACCGGATGGGCTTATGTAGAAATTTTACCAGAAAGTAATCCTACTCCTGACGAGAATTTTTATTTAAAATATAATCATCCATACTCATTTGAAGCTGATTCATGGATAAAGGCTAATAAAAAATCAGAATATCCTGTTTGTATTATGAATACAGGTTATTCATCGGGTTGGTGTGAAGAAAGTTTTGGTATCCCGCTAACTGCTGTTGAAATTACATGTAGAGCTAAAGGTGATAAAAATTGTACTTTTATAATGGCACCTCCTCATAAAATTGACGATTATATTAAAACAGAACCTTTGTCTGATTTTAAAGAGAGTTATGATGTTCCTTTATTTTTTGAAAGAAAAAAGGCGGAAGAAAAGATAAAACAATCACTTAAAGAAAAAAATACTTTAATTAAAGAAGTCCATCACAGGGTGAAGAATAACCTCCAGATTATTTCTAGTTTACTCAATCTTCAATCCAATTATTTTAATGATGATAGATTAAAATCATTATTCAAAGAATCACAAAACAGGATAAAAACTTTAGCATTAGTACATGAAAAATTATATAAATCAGATAATGTTGAGTACGTGAACCTGGTTGACTATATTACATCTATTGTAGATCTGTTGAGTTATTCATATGATAAAGAGTTTGTTGATGTGAATTATCAATTTGACCATGAAAATTTGGAGAAATTTAGCATAGAAAAAGCCATTCCTTGTGGATTGATTATTAATGAAATAATTTCCAATGCATTTAAATACGCATTTCAAAAGAAATTATCCGGAAAATTAGAAGTTTCAATCACTAAAAAAGACAATGTATTTATTATGGTAATAAGTGATAATGGCATAGGTTTACCCGATAATATTGATGTCTATAATTCTAAAACACTTGGGTTAGAACTAATACACTCATTAATTGAACAGTTGGATGGTAGCATAAAAATAAGTTCAGCTAATGGTGCCAGATACGACATTACATTTCCTTACACTTAGATTTTGGATTCATTATTATTATCATAATTTAATTCATTAGAATATGATTAAAGTTATGTTTTGAATTAAATAAACTTTCTATTTTTGGCAAAGTTTAAGGGATATTGAACTTATTTATATTGGTTTAAATATAACTTCTTTTGTTTGGTAGTTAGTGATTTATTTATACTTTCGTGTACTTAAACATTAACAAATAACTAAAAGATTTTAAGGAATATTAAACCCATGTACATAGTTTTTGTTTATGTCATTTCAAGTTTATATACTTCCCTTTTATAGTTTAGAAAAACAAAAAAAATAGCTAGTTAAATAACATAAAATTTATAAATATGAAAGTTGGTATTCCTGTGGAGATTACTCCTAAAGAATTAAGAGTGGCTGCGACACCCAAGACAGTCAAACGGCTGATTAAGCAAGGATTTGAGGTTTATATTGAGAATAATGCTGGTGTAAAAGCAAATTTCTCAAATGCTTCTTTTGAAGAAGCTGGAGCTAAAATAGTTCAGTCAGCAAAAGAAATATATAGTAACTCAGATATAGTACTTAAAGTTCTGAATCCAAGTGTTGAAGAAATTGACATGATGAAAGAAGGGTTAGTTACATTGAGTTATTTATGGCCGGCACAAAATCCTGAATTATTGCAAAAATTAGCCGATAAAAAGGTAAATGCTGTAGCTATGGATGCTATTCCTAGAATTTCTAGAGCACAAAAAATGGATGTACGTTCATCCATGGCAAACATAGCAGGTTATCGATCAGTTATAGAAGGGGCTAATCATTATGGAAGATTCCTAAATGGACAAATTACTGCAGCAGGTAAAGTTGATCCTGCTAAAGTATTGGTTATTGGAGCTGGTGTAGCTGGTTTAGCTGCTATTGGTGCTGCAAACGCTTTAGGTGCAATTGTTAGAGCTTTTGATACTAGAAAAGAAGTTGCAGAACAAATAGAGTCTATGGGTGCTGAATTTCTTACTGTAGAAATAGAAGAAGATGGAGCAACTGCTTCAGGATATTCGAAGGTGATGAGCCAAGAGTTTATCGATGCAGAAATGCAATTATTTAAGGAACAAGCTGCTGAGTGTGATATTGTTATTACTACTGCACAGATTCCTGGAAGAGAAGCTCCAAAATTATGGTTAGATTACCATGTTGAAGCAATGAAAACTGGATCTGTTATTGTTGATTTAGCAGCATCAACTGGTGGTAACTGTGTATTGACTAAAGATGGTGAAGTTTATACAACTGATAATGGGGTAACTATTCTTGGTAAATTAGATCAACTACCAAATCAAGCATCTCAATTATACGGAAACAACCTTTGTCACCTTTTAGATGATATGGGGAAAGCAGAAGGCTTTAAAATTGACATGGAAGATGATGTTGTTTCTCGTGCTATGGTAACTCATGATGGAAAAGTAAACTGGCCGCCAGAACCACTTCCTGTAAGTCCTCAAAAACCAGCTCCAGAGCCGGTAGAGGTAGAAGATCCTGCAATTACAGCTGCCAAACAAGCAAAAAAAGCTGCAGTTAGTATGGCAATTAAGCTTGGCGTTATCGGTGCATTATTATTATTCTTAGGACAATTTGCAGATAAAGAATTTATGCAACACTTTACAGTATTTGTATTAGCTGTATTTATTGGATGGCAAGTAATTTGGAATGTTTCACACTCCTTGCATACACCTTTAATGGCTGTTACCAATGCTATCAGTGGAATTATCATTGTAGGAGGACTATTGCAAATCAAAAATGAGATAACTAGTCCTATGACAATACTCGCTTTTGCTGCAATATTGGTAGCAAGTATTAATATTGTGGGTGGCTTTTTTGTTACTCACAGAATGTTAAAAATGTTTAAAAAATAAAAAGATGGAAATATTTATAGTTAAAGGAATACAAACAGCAGCATATTTATTTGCAGGTATTCTGTTTATACTTAGCTTGGGAGGATTATCTTCCCAAGAATCAGCAAAAAGAGGTGTTTTTTATGGAATTATTGGTATGACAATAGCCATTTTAGCTACCGTATTAGGAAAAGAAGTAGAAGGCCATATATACATTATAGTGGCAATAGCTATTGCTTCAATAATAGGAATTATAGTGGCAAGAAAAGTAGAGATGACATCCATGCCTCAGCTAGTTGCCATCTTACATAGTTTTGTCGGCTTGGCTGCAGTTTTGGTTGGTTATGGTTCTTATATGGATCCAGCTTCTCAATCAATAATAGGAACTGAGCATATCATCCACTTGGTAGAAGTTTTTCTTGGTGTATTTATTGGTGCAGTTACCTTTACAGGTTCTATTATTGCATGGGGAAAACTTGAAGGAAAAATAAAGAGTAAACCGTTAGCATATACTGGTCGGCATACTGTAAATATTTTATTGATAATTGCTAGTATTGTGTTAGGAGTACTTTTCACTAATGCTCATGGTGTTGATGGAATGCTTTTTCTTTATATCATGACAGGCATAGCAGCTTTTATTGGTATTATGATGGTAATGGCAATTGGTGGGGCAGACATGCCGGTAGTTATCTCTATGCTGAATTCTTATTCTGGTTGGGCAGCAGCAGCGGCAGGTTTTATGTTGGGTAATGATTTGCTAATTATTACAGGTGCATTGGTTGGTAGTTCAGGAGCAATTCTTTCCATTATTATGTGTAAAGCAATGAACAGATCTTTTATTTCAGTTATTTTAGGCGGTTTTGGTGCAGTTGCGTCTGGCGAAGCAGCAGAAATGGAAGGAGAGGTAACATCAATAGATCATGAAGCTGTTGCTAATTTATTAAAAGATGCTCAGTCAATTGTTATTGTTCCTGGTTATGGTATGGCAGTTGCAAAAGCTCAATATCCAATATTTGACATGGTTCAAACACTTCGTAAAGAAGGTAAAGATGTAAAGTTTGCTATACATCCTGTTGCTGGACGTTTACCTGGTCACATGAACGTGTTATTAGCAGAAGCTAATGTTCCTTATGATATTGTATTTGAAATGGATGAAATCAATGAAGATTTACCTGAAACAGATATGGTAATGGTTATTGGAGCTAATGATGTTGTTAATCCTGGTGCTCAAGATGATCCAGCGAGTCCTATTTATGGAATGCCTGTGGTTGAAGCATGGAAAGCAAAAACCTGTATCGTAATGAAACGAACAATGGCTGTTGGTTATGCAGGAGTACAGAACCCACTATTCTATAAAGACAATACCGATATGTTATATGGGGATGCAAAAGATAGTGTGGAAAAACTGTTGAGCTTTTTGAAATGCTAGATTCAATTAATAAGTGCAACAAGTTTGGTTAAAATTATTTAAAAATACT
>CAYRAD010000041.1:0-11948 GCA_964422135.1 uncultured Vicingus sp. | reverse complement strand
CCTTCATTTCTTACCAGTTCGGTTTCACATTCTGGGCAATGAGTAATGTACTGCGTAGGTTCAGAAAAAATATCTCGTTGTTCAGTTTTTACCCCCACTATTTTAGGAATAATCTCTCCCCCTTTCTCTACAAAAACAGTATCATTCATCCTGATGTCTAATTTTTCTATCTGGTCGGCATTGTGTAACGAAGCTCTTTTAACGGTAGTCCCAGCCAATAATACTGGTTGCAAGTTAGCAACAGGAGTTATCGCTCCTGTTCGTCCAACTTGATAGGTAATTTCTAATAACTTGGTAGCCACTCGCTCAGCTTTAAACTTATATGCGATTGCCCATTTGGGCGTTTTAGCAGTAAAACCAATTTCTTCTTGACGAGCATAAGAATTTACTTTAATGACGACACCATCAATTTCAAAATTTAGCTTACTTCGTTCTTTATCCCAATAATTAATAAAGTCAAAAATTTCATCAATATTTTTGCATTTTTTTATTGCTTTGTTTTTCTCAAGAGGAATTTTGAATCCCCATTCACCAGCTTTTTGAATGGACTCAAAATGAGTTTGAAATGGTAAGTTTTTCCCTAAAACAAAATACAAATAGCAATCTAGTTTACGTTGTGCTACAATTGCTGAATCCTGCATTTTTAATGTTCCTGAAGCAGTATTTCGAGCATTGGCATATAATTCTTCTCCAATCTCCTCACGATCTTTATTCAGTTCTTCAAATACATTTTTAGGGTAAAATATTTCCCCCCTAATTTCAAACTCATCTGGATAATCGTTCCCTTTTAATTGTAAAGGAATGGAACGTATTGTTTTTACATTGTCAGTGATATCATCACCCTGAACGCCATCCCCTCTTGTTACTGCACGTTCAAGTTTCCCATTTTTGTAGGATATTCCAATGGCAACCCCATCGTATTTTAACTCACAAATGTAAACTAACTCATTGTCTACTAGTTTTTTAATTCTATTTTCAAAATCTAAAATATCATCTTTACTATAACTATTTCCCAAAGAGAGCATGGGATAAAGATGTTTTACTGTTTCAAAGTTTTTAGTAATTGCCCCTCCAACTCTTTTGGTTGGTGATTCTGATGAAGCAAATTCTGGAAATTGTTCTTCTAGTTTTTGGAGTTCTTCCAACAACATATCAAAATCAAAATCTGAAATAGTAGGTTCAGAAAGTACATAATATTGATAGTTATGTGTGTTTAACTCTTCAGTTAATTGTTCTATTCGCTTTTTTACTTCTTCTTTTGTCATTAGAATTCTAAATTAAATATTTAGCCGAATACTTTATACTTTTGTGGTATAAATTCTTCAACAAAATGAACGGACTAGAAAAAGGAAAAGCATTATTTGAAAAACAAGCATATCAAGAAGCAATAATAGTACTTACTGATTTTTTAGCTAAACAAGGAAACAATGCTGATGCGCTTTACACTAGAGCAATTTGTTATCGGAAAAACGAAGAATTTAAGAACTCGATTGAAGATTTAAGTACTATTTTAAAGCGACTACCTAATGAGCCAACATTACTTTGTGATCGAGGAATTTCACATTTTCATAACAAAGACATTTCTTTAGCACTAAAAGACATGGATAAAGCTGTTGAATTAGACCCTAATAATCCATTTCGATATTCAAGTAGAGCTTACATTAGAGCAAATATTGATGTGAATAGTGCTATTGAAGATTATAAAAAAGCTATTGAAT
This sequence comes from uncultured Vicingus sp., assembly GCA_964422135.1. Lineage (GTDB taxonomy): Bacteria > Bacteroidota > Bacteroidia > Flavobacteriales_E > Vicingaceae. The sequence continues at coordinate 10,230 of CAYRAD010000041.1, read as the reverse complement.
TAGATCCAAAAGATGATATTTCTTTAAACAATTTAGGTTTGCTGGAAGAAAACATAGGGAAAATGAGCAGTGCAAAGAACCGATATAAGAAATCAAATCAAATTATCGGTTATAATCCTGAAAAAAGGAATGCGACACAGAAAGGCGATCTGGAAAAAGTAAGAAATCAGGAAAATAAGAGTATTGGAAAAATAATGCTTAATGTTTTTACATCTAAAGCCACCCGAGAGGAATATTTTACTTTTTTGAAAACGATATTCAGGAAAAAAACTAGCAACTAAATGTCGTACATTTAATTTTTCATACTATCCAACACTTTGTCATAAACTTTGTGATTTACCTCATCTGATAAAAATATCTCACCGTTATGTACTTTTTTAATGGCTTTTACATAAGCATCTTTATCCTCATCTTTCTGAATAAAACCAAATGCTCCTGCTTCTACCAAATCCTTAATATGATATGGACTATTAGAAAAAGAATTGGCTAAGATTTTTATAGTTGGTTTTAACTTCATTATTTTTTGAGTAGCTGCTATTCCATTCATGTTCGGCATTAATAGATCCATTAAAACCACATCATATTCATTTTCCTTTATTAAATTTATTGCTTCTTCACCATCACTAGCCTCACCGGAGACCTTTATACCAGTAGTTTCTGTAAACAATAATTTCAGACTATCTCTAAAAATATCCCTATCATCAACAATTAATAATTTAATGGTTTCCATAATTAATATTAATTCAAGATGTAAAGGTTAAAAAAATTTTAATGCTAAAAAAAGAGTAAAATTACTTTTTTTGACTAAGTATTTTTACTTATTTGTCAGGGCTATCAATTTTATACATTCTTCACATAGGCAATTCTCATAATTTACTCTTAATTCCTGCAATTGTTCTGTAGTTAATTGGTAGTTGTTGCACCAACACCCTCCCTGTGGTTTACAGGTAAACTCAACTCCGCATTTCGAACAATTTTTTATTCTGTCTTCAGAATCACTCATTTCTTTTTTTCATTAATTGAACCGATACCTTATCTATATGCCCTCCCAATGGCACATTTAATTTAGAAATCTTCAATTTAATTTTATCAATAGCTGAAAACTCCTGAAATAAAGCATCACCTATTCTTTTTGCTACATGCTCCAACAATTTGGAAGGAATCTCCATCTGCTCTTTTACCACTTGGAATACAGCCTGGTAATTAACTGTATCATTAATATTATCGGTTTGCGAAGGTTTTTCAAGGTCAACATCCAATTCTAAGTCAACAATAAAATTTGTACCTATAGCTGTTTCTTCCTTAAAACAACCATGATAGGCATAAATTTTTATTCCTTCTACAAATATTTTTCCCATTTTATTCAGTTGTAAGTTGATAGTAATAAATGATAAGTTCTTTAAAGAAGTATATATTCTTTTCTTCTATTTTTATAACTCTCTTAATTTGTCTTATTAGCTCCCCAACCATCTTTTAAAGTTGCTGTTCTATTAAAAATCAACTGTTCAGATGTTGAATCATCATCCACACAAAAATAACCTATACGCTGAAACTGATACTTATCTTGTGGTTTTGTATCTTTTACAGCGAGTTCAATTTTACAATTATTTAATACTGTAAGTGAATCCCTATTAATAAATGTTTTAAAATCTACCTCCTTGTCACCATCAGGAAATTCAACTGTAAACAATCTATCGTAAGCATTAACCTGAGCATTAACATGATGTGTTGCTGAAACCCAATGTAAAGTTCCTTTTACTTTACGGTTACTTTCTTGTGTTCCACTTCCACTTTTACTTTTTTCATCGTAAGTACATCTAACTTCAACAACATTGCCATCGGAATCCTTCACTACTTCTTCTCCCTTGATGATGTATCCATGTTTTAACCTTACTTCTTTTCCAATTCCTAATTTAAAGACCTTTTTGGGGCACTCTTCCAAAAAATCATTTTTTTCGATATAAATTTCTCTCGAAAAAATCATTTCCCTTTGTCCCGCATTTTCATCTTCAGGATTATTATCAGCCAACACGGTTTCTGTTTTCCCTTCAGCATAATTGGTGATGACCAGTTTCAATGGATTTAATACTGCCATTATTCTATGGGTTGATTTATTTAAATCTGCACGAATACAAGACTCTAACAAAGCAACATCTATCATCTGATCTCTTTTAGAAACACCTGCAGCATCAATAAATTTCCGAATGGCTGTTGGTGTATATCCCCTTCTTCTAAGTCCAGATATGGTAGGCATTCTTGGATCGTCCCATCCATTTACAATTTTCTCCTCTACCAATTGCATTAACCTACGTTTACTCATTACAGTGTAATTCAGATTCAATCTCGAAAACTCCCTTTGATAAGGTCTTAATTTATCATCTTCACAAACCTGATCTAAAAACCAATCGTACAAATCCCTGTGAGGTTTAAATTCCAGCGAACACAATGAATGTGAAACCTGCTCGATATAATCAGACTCTCCGTGTGTCCAGTCGTACATTGGATAAATGCACCAATCGCTTCCAGTCCGATGATGAGATTTATGCATTACTCTATACATAATAGGGTCTCTCATCAACATATTTACATGGGTCATGTCAATTTTAGCCCTCAACACATGTTCCCCTTCTTTAAACTCACCATTTTTCATCTTGGTAAACAAATCCAGATTTTCTTCAACAGATCGATCTCTGTGTGGGCTGTTTATTCCGGGAACCATTGGTGTTCCTTTTTGTTTCGCCATTTCTTCCGATGACTGCGAATCAACATAGGCTTTTCCATTTTTGATTAACATCACTGCCCAATCATATAACTGTTGGAAATAATCTGAAGAATAACATTCTTCTGCCCATTTAAACCCCATCCATGAGAGATCATGCTTAATGTTATCTACAAATTCTTGTTCTTCTTTAGAAGGATTGGTATCATCAAACCTCAGATTAACCGGAGCATTGTATCTTTCGCCCAAACCAAAATTAAGACAAAAAGCTTTGGCATGCCCTATGTGCAAATATCCATTAGGTTCGGGAGGAAATCTAAATTTTAATTTACCGGTGGTAAATCCACTTTTTAAATCCTCCTCAATAATTTGCTCAATGAAATTAAGCGATTTTTCTTCTTTCAGATTTTCCATTAGACTATTATTTTTTTAACCATCAAAATGCTAAACATTTTTTTCTTCTTTTCTTTGAGAATTCTTAAAACTCTTTGCGATTATTTTTCTCTTCTAAATGGTAATTTCTTTTTTAATGTTTTTAATCCCCGCATTCAATCTGTTAATTGTTTCTTCCTTGCCAATCAATTCCATAATTTCAAACAAGCCTGGTCCACCTCCCACTCCTGTAATGGCCAACCGTAAGGCTATCATAGCAATTCCAAAACCCAGTTCTTTTTCTTCTACATATTTTTTAAACGCAGTTTCCAGCGCTTCACTGTTGAAATCTGTAGTTGAAAAAACTGTCACCAAATCATTAATTATATTTGGAGAATTTTCTTTCCATTTTTTCTTAACCGTTTGTGCATGATAAACTTCAGGTGCTTTAAAAAAATATTCCCCTTTTTGAATAACCTCGTTTACAAACGTTACCCTTTCTTTCATCAATCCACATACACCTGCTAAATATTTATCATTTGAATAATGATATCCATTTTGTTCAAGTTCAGGTTTTAGCATTTCTGCCAATCCTTCATTCGATTTTTCTTTTAAATATTGCTCGTTGTACCATTTTGTTTTATCAGGGTCGAATTTTGCTCCTGATTTACTTACTCTCTCTATGCTAAACTCCTGTACTAATTCTGCTAAAGAAAATATCTCCTGTTCAGTTCCGGGGTTCCATCCCAAAAATGCCAACATATTAATAAAAGCTTCCGAAAAATAACCGCTTTCCCTGTAACCTGATAATATTTCACCTTCAGGTGATTTCCATTCAATCGGAAAAACGGGAAAGCCTAAACGATCCCCATCTCTTTTACTTAACTTTCCTTTTCCATCTGGTTTTAATAGAAGCGGTAAGTGTGCAAATTCAGGCATTTCTTCTCTCCAGCCCAAAAATTGGTACAACAAAACATGCAATGGAGCTGAAGGCAACCATTCTTCTCCTCTTATTACATGTGTAATTTTCATCAGGTAATCATCTACAACATTGGCCATATGATAGGTTGGCATTCCATCTGATTTATATAAAACTTTATCATCTAAATTATCTGAATTAACCAACACCCATCCTCTGATTAAATCTTTAAATTTTACATCCTGATTTCGTGGAATTTTAATACGTATCACGTAAGGTTCTCCATCAGCAATTTTTTTCTGAACTTCTTCGACAGATAGAGTCAGGGAGTTTTTCATCGAGTTTCGGGAAGTTGCATCGTATTGCTGGGAAGCCCCACCTCCTGCTTTTAAACGTTCGCGCATTTGCTCCAGTTCTTCAGGAGTATCAAAAGCATAATAGGCGTTCCCTGATTCGATTAGCTGATCAACATATTTTTTATATATCCCTAATTCTTTTCTTTCCGATTGACGATAAGGACCATAATCTCCTCCAGCTACAAGATCCTCATCAGGAGTTAAACCACACCAATTTAATGCCTCAATAATATATTCCTCTGTGCCTTTGACGTATCTTTTTTGGTCGGTATCTTCAATACGAAGTATAAAGTCTCCTTCATGTTTTTTTGCAAATAAATAATTATACAAAGCGGTTCTTACTCCACCAATATGTAAAGGCCCTGTGGGACTGGGTGCAAACCTTACTCTAACTTTTTTCTCCATTTATATTTCTTTATATCCCGTTTTTCAACGGAATTAGTTCAGCTTACTATTTTTTTCTAACATAGTGCTTCATTAAATTTAAGGTTGCAAAGGTAATTATATAATCAATAAAAAAGCTCCTTTGAGGATTCAAAGGAGCTTTTTTGCTTCATAATCGAATAACCTATTTATCAATTATTATTCTTTTGGTAAATACACGCTCTCCGCCATAATCTATAGACATAAAATAAACGCCCGAATTAAAATCTTTGGTAAGAATTTTAACTTTATCCTGTTTTTCAATTGGAACAACTTTTATTTTTTCGCCCACAATATCCGTGATGATAATATCTCCATGATAATAATTGGACGGCACATTTACATTAAAATATTTGCTTGCCGGTATCGGATAAATACTCACATGATTAGGTGCATCAAAATCGTTAATCCCTACAGTAAAAGAAACGGTATCACATATTGTGTTGGAATTACATCCATTTGCATCCGTTACAGTTAAGCAGACGATATAATTTCCTGGTGTAGCATAAGTATGGCTTGGATTTGGAACAGTATTTACATTACCATCACCAAAATCCCATAAGTAAGTACTTGCAAATAATGAGGAATCTGAAAACTGGTAAGTCCCTCCACCCACATCAGACCAACCGAAATATGCTGTTGCTGTATCCAGAACCTCAACAGAAAGTAAAGAATCATCCACACAATTTCCTGAATAACCATACCAAATAATTTCATACATAGGTCCGAAGGAACCTGAATTTGAATATGTATAGGTATAGCTTGAATCAAATTGAACATTAGTAATAAAATCACCTAAATCCAAGTTATTAGAAAAAGGGCTAGTAAAAAACATAGAATCCACATTTGCCTGAGTTGTATTGGTAAAGGTAACGGAATTACCCAAACATACAGAATTGGTATCAAGCACATATTGAGCCGATAAATTTTGTTCAAAAATTGGAGACAAAATCATATCAACATCCCATGTTCCGCTCCATGTTGGATATAAATTGTACCACACACCAGAATATGCCAGTGAGCTTAATTCTTCTGCATTGCCATCATTATAATTATTGGTAATGTAATACGGATTAGAAGGATTCATAGTATCTATTTCTATTGTGACAGCAAATGAATCTGAAACAGGAACCGGGTTAGTAAACATCAATGGCTGCTCCATATATCCTACATCAGCTACTTGAACAGTATCTGAAGCAATAACCGTAGTTGGCACATTTCCCCCATCAATATTTGTCACCTTGATAACCATACTTATGGGAGCAGTATTTCCCTGAATACCATCCAAATCTAATAACATGTAAGCACTAATGCCATGTACCAAGCCTGTACCAGAAAAATGATAAGCCTGAGCCACCGCCCCAATATAAGTGAAATAATCCATTGTATCGTAAAGTAGAGTAGTTGTTTTAGATTGAGGATACCTTATCGTATCAATACAGGAAACGGTTTTATTATTCACACTTTTTGTATTGAATTGATAGGGTTGATTTAAAGGTTGAAGGTTAGGTGGTAATACATTTGTTTGAGCATTAGCCAATAACACCATACTTAGTATGGCTAATAAAAGGTAAAACTTTCTCATAAAACATCGATTATTATGACTATTAAGAATTATTTAAAATACTTAAAGTGGTACGCTAAAGCAAGTAAAAAGGTTTCAATTTAAAGTATTATTTACAATTTTTTAACATAAAAATCCATTATAAATAACACTGAATTTAGAAGTAAAATTCTTAAACAGTATCAGTGTCTGCAACTTCATCAGAAGATTTGAAAGATAAAACTTCTTCCGATTTTCCTTTAAAGAATCTTTTATAAAAGATGATAATAAGTGTTATTCCAACAGAAATTGAAGCATCAGCTACATTAAAAACCGGACGGAAAAATAAGAAATGTTCGCCTCCCCAAATTGGCAGCCAATTCGGAAAATCTCCTTCCCATAATGGAAACCAAAACATATCTACCACCCAGCCATGTAAAAATGGAGCATAGCCACCATCTTCGGGTAAAAATGTAGCCAACTGATGAAAACTGTCACTAAAAAGTAAACCATAAAAAGCACTATCGAGTATATTTCCGATAGCACCGGCAAAAATAAGTGCTCCACAAACTTTTAATCCTTTGCTTGCTGTTTTAGGTAACTTAAACAACACATAACCTATTCCGCATACAGCAAGAATTCTGAATACACTTAACGCTAATTTCCCCCAATAACCACCAAACTCCATTCCGAATGCCATTCCTTTATTTTCGGTAAAATGTATGTAAAACCAATCGCCAAGTATAGGAAATTCCTGACTCAAATACATGTGTGTTTTCACCCAGATTTTAAGCCACTGGTCTACTATAAGCACTAAAAGTGTAACAACAAGTGGTTTGGATATGAATGAAAGAAATTTGTTCATAGATAATTAAAATCGCTTCAGTACGATTAACAATGAAGCGATTTAGTAAGTTTATAATTGCATTACCCCTGAGCTTCTTTAGCTTCAATACTTAATGTTGCATGTGGCACAGCTAATAATCTTTCTTTTTTGATTAACTTGCCTGTTACCCTGCAAACACCATAAGATTTATTAGAAATACGTATTAAAGCATTTTCTAAATTCCTAATAAATTTTTCTTGACGACCAGCTAATTGAGATAATTCCTCTCTAGACAATGTTGCTGCACCTTCTTCCATCATTTTAAATGAGTGAGAAGTATCATCGGTGCCATTATCATCTTTATGAGATAAAGATCCTCTTAAATCATTTAAATCTTTTTGAGCTTCTTTAATTTTATTTTCAATTAAAGCTTTAAATTCAGCTAAATCCTGGTCTGAATATCTTACTTCTGGCATAATCTGTATTATTAATTTATTTTTTCAATTGAAATCAAAGTAGTAACATCGTTTTCCAATTCTACTGAAATTCCTTCATTTTGTTTCATTTCATCAACCAAGTCAAGTTGACCTGCTAAAGTTTCCGAGCAAATATAATTTTTATTTTTATTAATCGCTTCATTTATTTCACTGTGTTGTAAAATTTTAAGATGAATTTTATCCGTCACTTCTAAACCACTTTCTTTTCTTAGGTTTTGAATACGATTTACAAATTCTCTTGCCACCCCTTCTTCTTTTAATTCATCCGATAATGTTATGTCTAAGGCAACGGTAATTCCTCCTTCAGATTGCACTAACCACCCCGGAATGTCTTGTGTTGAAATTTCAACATCAGTCAATTCTATGCTTACATTCTGTCCTTCAACAGTTAACTCTTTTGATCCATTACTTTCTATAAATGCAATGTCATCTGCTCCAAATTGATTCACAGCACCCGCAATTTGTTTCATTATCTTGCCATATTTTGGCCCCAATGTTTTAAAATTCGGTTTAATGCTTTTTACTAAAACACCAGTAGTATCTGTTAAATATTCCAACTCTTTCACATTGGTTTCTGAAAGAATCAAGTCTTCAACTGCAGCCAATTGTCTTTTAAATTTCTCATCTAAAATAGGCACCATTATTTTTTGTAAAGGTTGACGCACTTTAATCCTTTCTTTTTTCCTTAAACTCAACACCATAGAAGATACTCGTTGAGCAATTTCCATACGTTCTTCTAAATCAGTATCAATCACACTTTCATTGGCTACTGGAAAATCAGATAAATGAACCGATGTTGCATTCCCTTTTCCTGTTATAGCAACTAAATCAGTGTATAATTGATCCATATAAAATGGAGCAATTGATGCTGAAAGTTGGGAAACAACCTCTAAACATTTATACAATGTTTGGTAAGCAGCAATCTTATCTTCAGAATAGTCTCCTTTCCAGAAGCGTCTTCTGCACAAACGAACATACCAGTTGCTTAATTCGTCATTCACAAATTCCTGTATAGCTCGTCCAGCTTTGGTTGGTTCATAATCAGCAAAATATTCATCAACAGTGCTAATTAAAGAATTTAATTTTGAAATAATCCAACGGTCAATTTCTGGTCGGTCTTTTATGTTTACCTCATCTTCTGAGTATGTAAACCCATCTAAATTAGCATATAATGCAAAGAAGCCATAAGTATTGTAAAGTGTTCCAAAAAACTTACGTTGTACTTCTGTAATTCCCTCTAAATCGAATTTTAAGTTATCCCAAGGTTGTGCATTGGTAATCATGTACCAACGCGTTGCATCAGCGCCATAGTTGGTTAATGTTTCAAAAGGATCTGCAGCATTGCCCAATCTTTTAGACATTTTCAGTCCATTCTTATCCAATACCAATCCGTTTGAAATGACATTTTTATAAGCAACAGAGTCAAAAACCATTGTTGCTATGGCATGTAACGTAAAGAACCATCCTCTTGTTTGATCCACTCCTTCAGCTATAAAATCAGCAGGAAAAGCCCCTCTGCCTTCGGCATCTCCCCGAAGGGAAGAATCAATAAGTTCCTTATTTTCAAAAGGATAGTGATATTGTGCATAAGGCATAGAACCAGAATCAAACCAAACATCAATTAAATCTGCTTCGCGTTTCATTGGTTTGCCAGAAGCTGAAACTAAGGTAATTTCATCGACATAATTTTTATGTAAATCAAACGTGTCATAATTTTCTTTAGACATGTTCCCAACTTCAAAATTTGCTAAAGGATTTTTGGTCATTAATCCTGCAGCAATAGATTTCTCTACCTCAGCTTTTAACTGTTCTACTGATGAAATACATATTTCTTCATCCCCCTCTTCTGTTCGCCATATTGGAATTGGAATCCCCCAATAACGAGAACGTGATAAATTCCAATCGTTTAAGTTTTCTAACCAATTACCAAAACGACCTGTTCCTGTACTTTCTGGTTTCCAATTAATGGTTTTGTTCAATTCAATTAATCTATCCTTTACAGCAGTAGATTTGATGAACCAAGAATCTAAAGGGTAATATAAAACAGGCTTATCAGTTCTCCAACAATGTGGGTAACTGTGCTCATAGATTTCTTTTTTAAATAACTTCCCTTCTTCTTGTAATTTTAATACTATCCTTTTATCGACATTCAAATACTCTTTTAAGTCTTTGATTTTTCCTTTACTCTCCAGAATTTGTTTTTGCTTTTTAAACTCTTTTTCTTTCTCTTCTTCAGATAAATATTCCTCTTTAACGAATTCTCCTCCGTATAAAAAAACATCATCTTTTATTTCTTTTCTAAATCGCCCTTGCAAATCAACTAAAGGAACAAGATTGCCATTATCATCTAAGACCAACATAGCTGGAACACCAGCTTCTTTAGCTACTTGTGCATCATCCTGACCAAAAGTTGGTGCAATGTGTACGATTCCGGTTCCATCTTCGGTTGTTACAAAATCTCCAGGTATTACTTTAAAAGGAGCCCCTTCCAATCTACCCGTGGGGGAGATGTAAGCTTCCTCGCAAGGTTGTGCGTAAGGAAGTAATTGTTCGTATTCTATACCGACTAAGTCAG
>CAYRAD010000040.1:0-12016 GCA_964422135.1 uncultured Vicingus sp. | reverse complement strand
CCATCGTTTCCAATCACAAAACAGTTAGATAAAGAACCTATCTGGAAATTATTTCCAATACCTGTCATAGGCCCTCCTTGAGGAATGATGTATTTAAAATCCTTGAGTACTTCATAAATTTCTTCTTCAGAATAGGAGTTGGTATATTTTTCCTCAATACGGGCAATTTCTTTTGCCAATCTTCGATGCATCTGATCGGGATTACTTTCATAAAGATTCCCTTCAGAATCTTTTAATGCATATTTATTAATCCAAACATTAGCGGCTAATTCGTCTCCTTTAAAATATTTTGTTGCTTCGGTTAAAGCTTCATCAAAAGAATACGTTTTCATCACAACTTTGTCATTTATTTCATTTTTCTCATCCAAATTTTTCTCATTTTTTTTGACAGCATCGCACACCTGATTTAACGTTTTCTCCATTTCTGAAAGGGTTTTAAGTAGTTATTAAATAATTGAATTTTCAACAAAAATTCCTTGTACAAGTATAAAGCAGATTGGTCGATTTTTTATAACAATTCATCTACTATATTTTTCAACAAGCAAGATAGTTTTAAAGGATAAGCGTTTCAGCGATTTTTACCTAAATTTATTAACAACGCTTTCTTCATTTCATTATTTTTTTATATTATAATTCTCATTTAACAAAAAAGATATTAAATGCAATAAAAAAAGTAATTTATTTTTAACCAATTCTTAACAACCTCTTTATACTAATAGCTTTGAGCTTATTGAGGAATTGAAAACTCAAGTTAATCAACTTAATCTATTTTAACTATTTTACAACAAAAAAATAGTAGTTTTTATCTTATCAACTAACGAATTTTTTTAAAATTAATTTTAATTATTTAACGTGAAGTGCATTTGTAAAAAAACAAATAAGTTGTTTATCTTTTCCCGACAATAAGTCGTGTATTTATTTGATTATCTAACAATTAAATATCATGAACAACTTAATTGAAAATTACAATAAAATTTTGAAAGTATTACGAAAAATTGATGTAAAAGAGAATTATCATCATCAAATTAGAAAGCCAAAGATGAGTGATAAAGAAATAATAGCATTAAATCTAACAGCTGAATTTTTAGGAATAGACTCGGAACATCACTTATTTCGACTATTATCAACAACAGAATTAGTTGGTAAAATAGAGCGTTCTGTCTATAATAGGAGAAAAAGATTTTTAATGAATTACATAGAGAAAATACGAGTAAACTTATCAGAAAAGTTCAATCAATTTGAAGACTATTTTATAGTTGATTCAATGCCTTTAGAGGTTTGTAAACTTTCAAGAGGAGGAAGAAGTAAAATCTGTAAAGAAGATTTTCACTCATCTCCGGATAAAGGTTTTTGTGCTTCTCAACAAATGTATTATTATGGGTACAAATTACATGCAACTTGCTCTGTTAAAGGAATTTTTAAAGTATAGACATTAGTAAAGCATCCATCCATGATGTTCACTACTTAAAAGATATAAAACAACAATTATCTAACTGTGTATTGCTTGGTGATAAAGGATATTTATCAGAAGAGGTGCAACTTGATTTATTTGAAACTGCTCAGATTAAACTTGAAGTGCCAATGAGGGTAAATCAAAAAGGCTATAAAAAACAACCCTACCTTTTTAGAAAATCAAGAAAACGAATAGAAACGCTTTTCTCTCAATTGTGCGATCAGTTTATGATTAGAAGAAATTATACTAAAAGTTTTCTTGGCTTTAAAACCAGAATCCTATCTAAAATTACCGCTATGACAGCAATTCAATACATTAACAAGTTTTTTTTTGATAGAAACATTAACAACTTAAAAATTAATATCTGCTAAATGCACTACGGGTTAATCTTATTTTTTATTATCTATTTCTTGCTCTAGAATCATATTCCACTAATAATATTTTAGTCTTATTATTCATTAATATTTCATATAAAAATAGCCTTTCTTTTATAACAGACGAAAATTCTTTTTCTCCACCCGTTAGCCAAAACAATTTATTTGCTTTAGGAAAATGCTCTTCCACTATCTTATAATCATGATAATTCGAAGAAATATAATTTGTTTTTTGAACCTTCTTATTTAGATAAATCAGCATATTTTCTAAAGTATCTTTTTTCAATTGATGCAATCCTGGCCAAGGCAAATAGAAACTCGTTAAATAACCATCCAATTCATATTCTTTTAATAACTCAGGTTCTGGCGATTCTACAATAAATCTATTTTTATCCATTTGGAGTTGATTACATATGAAGTTTAATCTTTTCAATGCACTAATCTCATTTAATTGATTTAAATTTTTAAAATCTATCCAAAAATGTAATTGATTATTTTTACACGATTTTAAATAGTTCAATAAATTTAAATTAATTGATGGCTCTGGTGGGTGAGTTATGTCGAATGTATTTAAAGAATCTATAAAAACAACATCCAGTTCAACACCATAAAACTTATCCTCTACTTCGCTAAGTTTTTCTTTACTATCAACACGGTGAACCCACAATTTTTCGTAGAAAATATATTGTAATAATGTATTAGAAAATAAAGAAATGTATAGAAAAATAAATAGCCATAGCACTGTTATTAAATATAACAGTGCTTTCCGTTTTAATTTTTTAAGCATCCAACTTAACATTTAATGATGTTTATTTAAAATAATTATCATAGTCAATATTATTTTTAATGATTCTTTCGCGCGGTTGAAGTGTATCATTAAAAATACTTTTTGTCTTATCATCTCCATTAAAAGACAAATTAGTTAAGTCAGCTATTGAATAAATAAGGTCATCAGTCATGTATTTTCGATTAACATATTTTGAAAATTTATCTATTTTACTTTTATCATTTGACCAATAAATAAAAGGTATTTCAAACATCGGCCTACTTCCTATAACCTCACTATGACCAGTAAAATCAACCGTTTCATAAACATCTTCCCCATGATCTGAAAAATATAAAATAAAAGTTTTTTCATCTTTTTTTAGTTGTGATTTTGTTTTTTTAATTATTTCTGACAAAACAAAATCATTATACAAAACAGCATTATCATACTCATTGATTGTTGAATATGATTTTTCTGAAGGGAAAGGAGTTGGTGGTATTTCTTTAAATATATCATACTCCTTAGGGTATCTATTTTCATATTGAGTATGAGTTCCTAATAAGTGAACCACAATAAATTTTTTATTCTCACTATCCTTTAGAACATTCTCAAAATAAGGGAGCAATCTTACATCTTGTGTTCTTAATTCTTTTGCTCCTCCCAAATTGGTAAAATGGATATAATCTGATTTTTTTGCAATTAAAGCGACTAAAGTTTCATTCACTCCTATGGGTACCTGATTAGATATCCAATAGGTTTTAAAACCCGCTTTTTTCATTAATTGAACAATTGAGCCTTTAAATTTAAAATCTGGATTTTCTCTATCCCCAAAAGTTAAAACTTTTTCTAATGCTGGTATTGTATGAGTGTGTGGACTAATAACATCTTTAAAAATAACTAGCTCATTTTTAATTTTATTTAATTCAGGAGTAGTATTTCTATAATAATTATATACTCCAAAATGGTTTCTTGTTGATGACTCTCCTATTACTATAATATAAGTTTCCTTTTCCTCTTTACTATTTAAGCTTTTTAAAGATGAAAAGATGTCATTATCTAAATCGCTATCTGCAAATACTTTGTATTTTTTTACTTCTTCTAAATAATTCTCATAGCCCTCATACAACTGATATAAGGCGTTATATTTATGATGATTATCTTTAATATAAATCGATATTGCAGCAATTATTATAACCACTCCAAGTACTATTTTTTTTAATTTATTTGAATAGATTTTTTCAATAAATTTTTTAATATCGAGAAGAATTTTATTATCCAATATGCTTTTTATATCACCCCACATATCTAATAAAACTTGTTTAAAAGTGGTTTGTTTAATTAACTTATTTGTCCCTTTCAGTATAAATAATGAAGGAATAATCATGATGAACAAAAGGAGAATTATATCAAAATCAAAATATTCATTTAAGTATTCTTTTACTTCATTAGTATTTGTTTCTAATAAAATAAAAGCTGTTGAAGGTGTTATACGTTCTTTGTATAAACTTACGTAACCCACTTCGAAAAAAGTAAGAATTAACGAGCAGATATAAATAAATCCTACATATAAAGACTTAAACGTTTTATTGGTTATGAAGAAGGCTAAAAAATAAAGGATTAAATAGAGAAATATTACTCTTTCTGGGGCAAATGATTTATCAGTATTATAATTAACTACAATTGTTAAAACTAAAAAAGGGTAGAGTAAAAAAAGGTAACTATATTTTAAAATAAATTTTTTCAATATGAAATCATTATAAATTTTTGATTACAATTTTTTTAGAAAACAATAATTTCCCTTTATTGAAAAATAACAAGTTATAAACTCCTCGTTTTACATTTTCAAATCGCAAAATTTTATCCGACTCTGCATAAACATTAGCAATTTCTTTCCCTAGAATATCCATTAACATGAAATTATCGTACATAATATCTGTTTTAATATATAACACATCAGTTGTAGGGTTTGGGTAAACAATAAATTCGTCATTTTTTTGTAATTGACTTGTTGTTAAAGGAATTAAATCAGGAATAGTATCTACTGTAAATTGTTGACTAGGAACAACGGTATCAACATCTATTATCATCAAATCATTTAATCCATTACCATAACCATTAGAAAATCCAGCCATTTTCATAGAGCCATCTTTACCAAAAATTACACTTTTACTCACCTCATCAAGTGCCCCTCCAAAAGAAGAGTTCTGCCCTCCCCAAAAACCTCCTGATGTTACCAAAAATAATTTTGCATCTTTCCCCCCACCTCCTGTCGCTTTAGTATAACCTGCGTTAAAAAGGCTTCCATTAGCTAATTCTAAAATATCATATCCTACCTCTTCACCTGTGGCAGCAAATATTTGCTCCCATAATTTTGATCCATCTTTATCCGTTTTTATTAAATAATAATCTAAATCATTTCCTAAACTCGGATTAGAAGATGCTCCTGTCATCACAAATCCACCATCATTTGTCTCAATAACTCCATTTATTTCATCATAATTAATGGTGCCATAGATACTGTCCCAAAGTAAGATTCCTGCTGATGATAATTTAATTAAATATGCTTGTGTAGAATCTGTTGTAGTATTTATAATCCCCGCCACAACAATATTCGAATCAGATGTTTCAATAACAGAATTCCCTTTATCAATTAATGACCCGCCAAACGTTTTAGTCCATATTGTATCACCTATTGGATTGGTTTTAACCACGTAAACATCAGAATAGCCATTAGTATTATTATAAGTTTCTCCACAGAACACATATCCACTATCGTGTGTCTGTACAACTGAATAGGCAAAATCCCAATCATTCCCTCCATACGTTTTTCTCCAAATATAATTTCCCAAACTATCCCGTTTCATTAGACAGGCATCATAACCTCCATTTCCATAACTATTAGTGGTTAAAGCAATAATATAACCTTTATCGAATGTTTGTTTTACAGAATAACCCCAATCATTATTACTTCCTCCTAAAGCTTTACTCCATTCATAATTACACATCGAATCAACCTTAAGTAAATAAACATCTGTATTCCCTGAGCTATTACTGGATGTAGATCCAACGACAATATAACCGCCATCAGCAGTAGTTTCTATTTCTTCTGCATTGTCATTATTGTTTCCTCCAAAAGCATATAAGTGTGCAATGGTATCATTTTGTGAATAACTACATAATGGTAGAAGCAGAAATATTATTTGAAATAATTTATTCATTAATAGCTTGTCTTACTTTTATTAATTTGGTCAATAAATTTTCCAACAAATCTAATCGCAACATATTTGCACCATCACTTTTCGCATTTGCCGGATTAGGGTGCGTTTCAATAAAAATTCCATCAACTCCAACTGCAACTCCTGCTTTTGCAATGGTTTCAATTAATTCTGGTTTCCCTCCTGTAACACCTGAAGATTGATTAGGCTGTTGTAATGAGTGGGTAATATCTAAAATCGTAGGTGCAAATTCTTTCATTACAGGAATTCCTCTGTAATCAACCACCAAATCCTGATAACCAAAAGTAGTTCCTCGTTCGGTGAGCCAAACTTTTTCATTACCGGATTCTTTTACTTTATTTACAGCAAACTGCATAGCATCAGCCGACAAGAACTGTCCTTTTTTAATATTCACCACTCTACCTGTTTTTGCAGCTGCTACCAACAAATCAGTCTGACGACATAAAAATGCCGGTATTTGCAACACATCAACATATTCAGCAGCTATCTTACATTCCTCAGCCGTATGGACATCGGTTAGTACAGGCAACTGCAATCTATCTTTTACACTTTTAATAATTGTCAGTGCTTTTTCATCGCCTATTCCTGAAAATGAATCTAATCGCGAACGATTCGCTTTTCGATAAGATGCCTTAAAAATGTAAGGTATTTTTAAACGATCCGTTATTTCTTTAACTGTACAGGCAACATGAAATACATTTTCTTCACTTTCTACCACACAAGGACCGGCAATTAAAAAAAAGTTGCCAGTATCTGTATTTTTTAAATTTATCAAACTATTCATTCTTTAATTATTAATTAAAAATACGATTTTATACCAATAAATCCACTGTTATTATAGGATGATTCCGGAACAATAAATGTTTCTATATTGTTTGTTCCGATAAATATTTCAGCATATTTGTTAATTGATTTTGCCAATGCCAAACCAGTATTTAGCTTACCGTATCCACCATAAGATACATGGGCTTTAACAACAAATTTATTATTGACATAATAGTACATATTTGTAAAAATAAAAGGGAAATAATTAGAAAGAATTTTATGGTAAATTCCGAAATTCAACTTCCATTTGTTATTCAATACTTTAGTATAGTTAATGTTTATTGCTGTTGGTAAGGCAATTGAATAATCACTTTTCTGGTTTATTTCTGAGACACTATTAATTAATGAGTCTTTAGATATTTTATTTAATAAACTATCATTTAATTCAAATATATCATTAATCCAAATTCCATCATAATGATAAACATTATCAGTTCGTCTCTCCACAGATTTTTTATTCCAGTGAATAAAACCTATATCCTCTACTCCAAAATAAATTTTATCGCTATTATTAAAATAGTATTCGGTAAACAAATCTGTTGAAACACCATAGCCATTAAAAGCTGTTATTCCTTTTTTTGCAGTATCTGTTGAATTATAAGCATAATTAATATCTAATTCTATTTCCTTTCCAAGATCTTCAGTATAAAGATTTCCATAAGGAATTGTAATTGCTTCATTCTCTTCTCCTTTAATAACAGAGAGCACAACACCTTCTTTTGCCAATCGATCCTCGTAATATTTATAATTTACAAATCCCATATTAATTTGCTGATATTTTAAATAATTGTAATTCGTGCCTCCAATATCAGCATATTGCCCCGCAAATTGTTTATTCCCATCAAAAGCAAGTTTAAATAAATCGGAGGTGAATGTCGCACTAAGATGTTCAACATTTTCTACTCCAATTATTAAAGAAAGATTAGGTTTTCGGAAAAGTGAATCAAAAGGAACTTCAATGTTTAAACGATAATTTAAATCCCCTCCTAATTGATTTCTTCCTGATAAATTTTTGTACACTTTATCTTTCAATTCTCTTTCTATTCTTCCTCCAAACAGAAATTTATTAAAAAACTCACTATTCATCACATTGGAGCCATAATCATAATTGGCTTTTAAAGAAACTGACAAATGTTGTGTAGTATCTACAAAAAACTCATTATTACTCTGTGCCGATAAAGAAATCTGAACACAAACAGACATATAAATAAAGATATAGATTTTCTTTAAACCTTCCATCCTTTATTTAAAACTTGTATTATAAGTAAAATCACCCACTACCTTTATATTTATTATATAACCATCATAAATTTTAATGAATTGAGGTTGAGCAGTTGTTGTAAATGCTATACTTAAAACAATCTTTTTTGTTTTATACAGATTATCCACTTCTGCCGTTGTTAATGGAACTGAAATGACCGATTCTTTTTTATCAATCACTTTTAAAGATGCATCAACAGGTGCAGATTGAATGTAATTATTAACTGTAAGGTTTTGTAAAAAATTTAAATTCTCATCATATAAAGCCATGGTAATAGTTGCATCAAAAGGATATCCATTATCAGCGTATAGAAACAACGTTCCATCAATTATATTTCCGGTTTCATTTTCTGAAGAAAGATTAAAATCCACCGTATCCTGAAGAGTCAGGTTGTTAGCAATTAACGACAAAGGAAATTCCACATTTAAATTGCCCTCTAATGTATGAGACTTATAAATAAAATCATTCCCTCCTGAAATATTACCTAATGGATTAACATTCAAATTGACATCATAAATAAGTTGATTTGGAAATATTTCAATAAGTTGATCTATGTTTGAATTACCTGTGTTCATGGTAATATTATAATTGGTATAATTGACTTCCGGTACAGAATAAGTGAGTTGTGCCCTATTAATATTCATCGGGGTTCCGATACTTGAATGAGTAAGTGTAACATTATTTCCGATATTAGAGTTTAAAGTGGAAAACTGATTTAATATCAATTGTGCATCTACACCAATTCCATTTTTAAAATCAAGCGTTACATCGACCTGATCTAAATCCAGTGTTCCTCCAGTTATTTGGTTAAAAACACTTATATCAGTAGCTTCAGGCCCATAATGTACCTGCTGAGCTCCAAAATAACCCCTCACAAAGTGAGGAACAATATCGACTAATGTATTTTGATAGGTTATTTTCTCACCTACAGAAATAGTTACAGGTGCGGTTGCGTTAGTATCGACAGTCCCTACTGCCCTTGTAACAAATGTGTTTACTTTCGATTTAGACACTCCTGTCAAATCCAGTTCATAACCTGTTAAATCTATTGTTTTTTTTAAGTAGCCATCCTGAGTTAGCGTAGCTGCATCAACCATATCTTGCACCACCAGTGTATCACCATTTTTTGTGGCACTAGGGATGGTATAAGTAACGATTATTTTTTCCTTTATCTGGCTGTATATTTCCAATTCAATAAATCCAGATTCCACAACTGCATAATTAAGTTCCACACCATTTTTAACATTTAAAGTAACCTCCTCGTTGTTACTGTAAAATGAATTTCCCGGATTAGCTATTGAATTAAAGGGGAAAACATATACATCTGCAATTGTAGTATCAGGGATTTGAAACAAAGAATCCATATCCACATTAAAAATATTGTTCTGATATACCAATTTTATTGAAGTATCAGGATTCACTTGAATAACTGAATCCGGTAACAAGTCATTAAGAGATAATGATGTTTTAATTAAAGGAGCAAGTAAATCGACATCCCAACTGGGTTTTTCAAAATCTTTACGACATGCAAATAATGTTGTCAGACTTAAAATGAATAATATTACTTTTTTTAATGACATTAATTGTAAAAATACTCATTTCAGGCAACTCTCAATAGCACATTCAATTAACGGTTGAATTAATCAAAAACTCACACCAATAATATTTTTCGGCTTTATTCAGAATAAACTGTACTCTATTTGCATTCATACCTTTACTCCAATTATGCAAACATCGTCAATTTGTTCGAGGTTACCTTTCCATTGTTTAAAAAAGGATTCTAATTCTGTTTTCTGTTTTGCCATTGGTTGGCCAGAAAGTGATAATAAGATTTCTTTGAAGGGTTTGTATTTTAATTTTTTTCCTTTTTCTCCTCCAAACTGGTCGGCATAGCCATCTGAGAAAACATAAATACGATCTTCTTTATTTAATTTTATTTTTACCCCTGTAAAAGGTGTTTTATTCCCTGTATAAAAACCTACCGGTTGCTTATCCGCTTTTATTTCGAACAACTTAAATTCACTCTTATTTGATGAAAACTCCATTCCTAATTTCCCTAATTCCTTAATAGTATCATTATTATTTGAGATAATGTAAAGTGGGTTGTTAGCTCCTGAATAGAATAATTCATTTTTAGTTTTATCCCATACACAAATGGCCATATCAATTCCATCTCGTTGTTGAGTATTTACATTTTTCTGAGAGAGTGCTTTTATTATTTTATCTCTGAGTTTATTCAGAATTTCAGGGGGTTCAGTAATGTTAGATTCTATAACAATTTCATTCAAAAAACCTATACCCAGCATACTCATAAAGGCTCCTGGTACACCATGCCCGGTACAATCTGCTGCAGTCCAGATAGAAATATTTTTTTCGTCATTATTAAAAGCCCAAAAGAAATCTCCACTTACCACATCTTTTGGTTTTAAATATACAAAGTACTCCTTGCTAATCTTTTCCCATTCGTTATCTTCTGTTAACAAAGCCGTTTGGATACTTTTTGCGTAATTAATACTGTCCGTAATTTCCTTATTTTTTTCTGTTATCAGCTGACTTTGGATTTCAACTTCTTCTTTTTGTTTCAGAATAATTTCGTTCGACCTTTTTTTGGCTTTGTATTCTTTAAAAATCCATAACGCCAGTACTATCATTAAAACAAACCCTATACTAAACATATAGGTAAGTTTTTTTTGGGCTGCTGATTTAATTTTTTCTTTCTCTATAGTTTGGGCTGCTATTTCATCTTTTTTAACCTGCTGTAGCGAATCAGCAAAATGTTGTTTTTGAAAATTGAAATTCAATTCATTCCTTATATCCTTCTTTTTGGATTCTTCGTTAATCAGGGAATCTCTTAATTCAATGTGATTTCTATAATAGATGAAAGCCTCATTTTTATTTCCCAAATTTTCATACATCTTATACAATGCTTCATTCGCATCTCTTTCTAATTCTTTGGCTCCTATTTCTTTAGCAATTTTAAGTGCTTCTTTACTATATGAAATACCTTTAGTTGTTTCTCCTAGTTCATCATAATCCTTTCCTATCTCATTTAAAACCAAAGATACCCCGTTTAAGTTTTTTAATTGTCGTTTTATTTTCAAGCCTTTTTGATGAAATTCTATTGCTTTATCGTATTCTTTTTTCTCAAAATATACACTACCAAAGTTTATAAAGGAAATCCCAATTCCTTCAGTATCTTCTAATTTGACCGACAAGTTATAAGATTTTTGATAATTATCCATTGCCTTATCATAGTCCTTGAGTTTATAATATACACTGCCTATGTTGCCAAGCAATAGACATTGCCCAAATTCATATTTCATAGCAACAGCATATTTGTAAGCTTCCTGGTAATTCTCTAATGCTTTATCATACAATTTCTGTTCAAAATAAATGTTCCCTAAGTTATTAGATATTTGGGCAATACTTGCTGTATCTTTTCTATTTTTGGCAGACAACAATATTTTATAATAAATTTCTATTGCTGCAGAGTAATTTCCTTGCTCCAAATAAACCAACCCTAAGGCAGAATTACAGTTTTCTATTTGTCGGAGTGCATTAACTTTTTTAGCGTGTTCCAATGCATATTTTAAGCTTTTTATCGCTTCGTTATATCGGCTTAAAGTTCTATAAATTATCCCCAAACTATTGTAGGAATCTGCAATTAAAGTATCATTATTGTTTCTTTGAGCCGCTTCTAAACCCAATTTTGCCAGAACTAATGATGAATCGGGGTTAGAATGTAAAATATACCGAGCTGCTTCGTCATAATTATAGGCTATAACAGAATCATTTGTTGAAGTAACCGCTACATGATAAACGGAATCGAATGGGTTGGTTTGTGCGTTTACATGATACAAACACATTAAAAAGAAAATAACTATTTCTAAAAGTCTTTTCATATTCTTACTCCGACAATACAAACATCGTCAATTTGCTCTAATTTCCCTTTCCAATTCTCAAATAATGTCTCTAATTGTCTCTTTTGTTCTTCTGGTTCTTTATCAGAATTAGAAATTAGCTTTTTATGAAATAGAACGGTAATCAAACAGATGAAAGCAACAACAACTCTAAAAGTCAAGAACTCCTGCCAATATTCAT
>CAYRAD010000039.1:0-12175 GCA_964422135.1 uncultured Vicingus sp. | reverse complement strand
AGAAGCCGTATTAATTCATCCTGATGGTAAAACGCTTTATTTTAGTTCAAGAGGTCATGAAACAATGGGAAATTACGATGTATTTAAGTCTACCTTGAAAGCCGATGGAACATGGAGTAAACCAGAAAATATGGGTTATCCTATTAACACAGTTGACGATGATGTGTTTTTTGTAATAAATGCCAGCGGGAGAAGAGGATATTATTCTTCATGGAAATCTGATGGTTATGGAGATAAAGACATTTACATGATTACTTTTTTAGGCCCAGAAAAACCATTACAATTAACTTCTGAAGACAATTTATTGGCAAACATTGCTAAACCTGTTAGTGAAAAAGTAATTGAAAAAAAGGTTGATGCTTTAACCAAAAGAATAACCATTTTAAAAGGTGTAATTAGTGATTGTAAAACTTTTAAACCTGTTGGTGCATCTTTAGAATTAATTGATGTTGATGAAAATAAAACTTTGGCAACTTTTGAATCAAACGAAACCACTGGAAAATATTTAGTTTCATTACCTTCTGGGAAGAACTATGGTTTAATTGTTAGAGAGGATGGTTATTTATTTCACTCTGAAAATTTCAACATCCCAGAAGAAGCAGCATATCAGGAAGTTGAAAAAAATATATGCTTAAAGGGAATAGATATAGGAAGTGTTATTGTATTGAAAAATATTTTTTATGATTACAACAAAGCTACTTTACGAGATGCATCTAAGAATGAGTTAGATAGGTTAAGTAAATTGCTAACCGAAAATCCTACCATTAAAATAGAACTTTCGGCACATACCGATTCTAGAGGTAGCAATAAATATAATGAAGATTTATCTCAACGTAGAGCACAATCTTGTGTTGATTATTTAATTAAAAATGGAATTAGTAAAGATCGTTTGGTTTCTAAAGGATATGGTGAAACTAAATTAATTATATCTGATGCTGAAATTGCTAAATTGAAATTCCAGGAAGAAAAGGAAGCGGCTCACCAAGAAAACAGGAGAACGGAGTTTAAGATTATTTCAAAATAATTTCACTATTAAAACTAAAATCAGCTTTAATCATTCATCCTCAAATATATTTTAAATCATTAATTGTTATTTTTTAGTATAAAAAAAACCGAAGAATATTAATTCTTCGGTTTTATAATAAATTTAAATTATATTTTATTACCCAAAAATGGGTATAAATAATTTCAAATTATTTTACAGTATCACCTAAAGCTTTACCTGCTTTAAATTTAGCAACTTTTTTAGCAGCTATTTTAATTGCAGCTCCAGTTTGAGGATTTCTTCCAGTTCTTGCAGCTCTTTTAGAAATTGAAAATGTTCCAAATCCAATTAATTGAACAGCGTTACCTTTTTTTAATGATCCTGATACGTTAGATACGAATGCATTTAATGCTTTTCCAGCATCAGCTTTTGATAAACCTGCATCTTTTGCAATTGCATCAATTAATTCTCCTTTGTTCATAACTTTTAAATTTTAATTATTAATTATTTTAATTGAGAATCAAATATAGCACAATTAAAAGCGATATGCTGGGCTAAATTATTTAGTTATTAACAAGCTATCAACATTGCCATCATTGGGTTTCAGCGATTTTAAATTCTTTTCCCTGATCTGCTAATTCGGTATTTTCAAAAACTGTTTTTGCTTCATCCAACAATAGGTTCAAATCAGGGTATCGATTAGAGAAGTGACCGATAATCAGCCTCTTAGCATTAGACTTAGTCGCTATTAATGCTGCTTGTTTAGCAGTAGAATGCATTGTTTTTTTTGCCCTCTCACTATGCTCATCACTAAACGTTGCTTCATGATAAAGTAAATCAACCCCTTCAATTTCTTTTATAATTTTCTCATTAAAAGCCGTGTCAGAGCAAAAAGCATAAGAAAAAGAAGGCAAAGGATCGCTAGTCAGTAAACTATTTTTCACAGTTTCACCATCTGCTGTAACAAAATCCTCGCCTGACTTTAACTTAACAATCTGATGTTTTGGCACTCCATATTTATTAATAGCTGATGAGTTAATACGCCTTGGTTTTGATTTTTCTTTAAACAAAAAACCTGAACAAGGTATTTTATGTTTTAAAGGAATGGAACGAATAAGAATTTTATCATTTTCAAAAATAACCTCAGATGATTGATAATTTACTTCAGGGTAAAAGATTGGGAATTTTAAAGTACTTTCAGAGTATCTTAAATGAACGTTTACAATCTCCTCAATATTTGATGGACAATATATATATAAGGGTATAGTTCTACCTAATAGGTTCATTGTTTGTATCAACCCCATTAAACCGAGATAATGATCTCCATGTAAATGACTGATAAAAATATGACTAAGCCTTTGTATTTTTATTTTATGTTCTCTGAGTTTTATTTGTGTTCCTTCTCCACAATCAACTAAAAAATATTTCTCATTGATGTTTATGAGTTGAGCAGTATGATTTCTTAATATTGTAGGTGAAGCAGAAGCATTTCCTAATATTAATACACTAAATTTAATCATCTATATTTTCAGCATCAGAATTTCCAGAAATGTTATCTAATAATAATGTGTCGATAGCTTCCTGTAGATTTGTTTTGATTAACAAAATGGAGTCCAATTGAGATATAGCAATAAGTTTTTCTACATTCGGTTGAATTGAAATTAAGATAAAAGATCCTTGTGATTCTTTACAAACTCTGTTGCCAATTAACAATGCACTTAAACCTGAAGAGTCACAATATTTAACATTAACCATATCAACCAGAATATTTTTTTCTCCTTGTTTATTGATATAAACCAGCTCAGCTTTTAAATCCGGAGCAACAATTGCATCAAACTTTTCTGTAGTAATTTCAATTAAAGTAAAATGATCTCTTTTTATTGTTTTAAAACTCATTCCAATAAGATTTTGTGCAAAACAAATATATATAATCTATGGGGATTTCCTATATCCAACCACGTAATTTATTTCTCTACTTTTTGATATGCTAAAATTATGTCCTTCACCAACTTATGCCTTATGACATCTTTATCGTCAAAAAAGATAAAACTTATTTCTTTCACATCTTGTAATACTTTTAAGGCTTCAATTAAACCAGATGGTTGTTTTTTGGGCAAATCAACTTGAGTTACATCTCCTGTTATAATGAACTTTGCTGTTTTTCCCATACGTGTTAAAAACATTTTAAACTGACTTTCTGTGGCATTTTGTGCCTCATCTAAAATAACAAAACTCTTATCAAGAGTTCTACCTCTCATAAATGCCAAAGGAGCAATCTGGATAATGCCATTTTCCAACATTTCAGTTAATTTCTCTGCTGGTATCATATCCCTTAATCCATCATATAATGGTTGCATATAAGGATCCAATTTCTCTTTTAAATCTCCCGGTAAAAAACCTAAGTTCTCACCGGATTCAACTGCTGGTCGGGTTAAAATTATCCTTCTTACTTCTTTGTTCTTTAAAGCCCTTACTGCCAACGCCACGGCTGTGTATGTTTTTCCTGTTCCGGCCGGACCAACAGCAAATAACAGGTCATTTTTTTCACTCTCTTTAACCAACTTTCTTTGATTAGCTGTTCTTGCCTTCACAATTAAACCGCCATTTCCAAATACAATAGTATCATCATCATATTTTAATGTCCCATTGCTACCATTAGCATCATTATCGTCCATTAATCGTTCAATGTTGTTTTCGGTTAGTTGTTTGTACTTTAAAAGGTGCTGAATAAGCAATGTTATTTTTTGTTCAAACTGAAGTATCTCATTATCATCACCTATTGCTTTAAGTACATCTCCTCTGGCAATGACTTTTAATTTAGGGAAATAGCTTTTAATTTTATTTAATTTCTTTTCATTAACTCCGTATAACTCAACCGGATTGATTTCGGAGATTTCTATTAATTTTTCGCTCAAATATTTACTTTTTAATTATATCTTTGAAAAGATGAATTTTATCTGCTAAATGTCTTCATTTTAACGCTACAATAAAGATAAGCATATATTAATTTATTAACTTTTAAAATCTTCAAAAAGTTTAAAACTTTTAAATGGCAATCATCACATTAACAACAGATTTAGGATTAAGAGACAATTACATTGCTTCCATTAAAGGTGCCATTTTAAAAGAATTGCCGGAAACAACCATTATTGATATAAGCCATGAAATTCCAGCTTTC
Source organism: uncultured Vicingus sp. (assembly GCA_964422135.1). Classification (GTDB taxonomy): domain Bacteria; phylum Bacteroidota; class Bacteroidia; order Flavobacteriales_E; family Vicingaceae. The sequence goes on along the minus strand of CAYRAD010000039.1, from coordinate 8,012 downwards.
GATTTACAGAAAACTGCATTTGTTCTTAAACATTGCTATGATGATTTTCCGAAAGGAAGCATCCATGTTATTGGTGTAAATTCTGAATCTAATCTGGAAACACCTCATGTGGCTATTTATGAGAACGGTCATTATTTTATTGGTGCCGATAATGGTATTTTTTCATTAATGTTTGACCACTTACCTAAAAAGATAGTTGATTTAACAATTTCTCAGGATACCAACCGAATTACTTTTCCGACTAAAGATGTATTTGTGAAAGCTGCTTGTCATATTGCCAGAGGTGGAACACTTGAAGTAATAGGAACAGCTAAAAAGGAAATAACTGTAAGAACAATGTTTAGAGCCATTTATGAAAACAATGTGATTCGAGGAATGGCCATTTACATCGATCATTATGGTAATATTATTTCCAACATAACTGAATCAATGTTTAAGGAATATAGTAAAGGAAGACCATTTTCCATATTATTCCGTAAAGCCGAATATGAAATTAACCAGATAAGTAAATCCTATTGTTCGGTAGTTGAAGGTGAACGGGTGGCACTCTTCAGTTCTACAGGGTACTTAGAAATTTCAATTAATAAAGCCAATGCCAGCAGGTTGTTCGGTATTAATCAGGGAGATATTATAAGAATAGAATTTTATGATTAGAATTGTTAAAATGACATTTAATCCAGATAAAGTGGATGAGTTTCTTGAAATCTTTAATCAAAATAAACAACATATCAGAAACTTTGAAGGAGTCGAAGCATTGTCACTATTGAACGATAAAAATAATCCAAACATTTACTTTACATACAGTATTTGGAAGTCTGAAGAATATTTAAACAAGTATCGAAATTCAGCTTTATTTAATACCGTTTGGAACAGTACGAAAGTCCTTTTTTCTGAAAAAGCTGAAGCTTGGAGTGTGGAAAGTATTGTCACCATGAGCTAAGTCGAAGGGTAAACAATACTTCGATAGGATCAGTATGACACAAAAGTCAAAAATGAAACAAAAGAGATTAAATACCTTTTTAAAACTACAAGGACAAACCAACCAAAGTCCTTATTTAATTGACGTAGAAAAAGCGGAAGGAATTTATATCTGGGATAAGAATGGTAAAAAATACATGGATATGATTGCCGGAGTTGCAGTAACCAACATCGGCCACCGACATCCTGCGGTAATAAAAGCCATTCAAGAACAATTAGATAAGCACTTACACGTAATGGTTTATGGAGAATACCTCCAGGATGCTCAATTGGCATTGGCAGAAAATCTTGCCTCTATCCTACCCGATAGTTTGAGCTGTTCTTACATTGTTAACTCAGGTACAGAAGCCAACGAAGCTGCCATCAAATTAGCGAAACGTTTTACCGGCAGACAAGAACTAATTTCTTGTAAAAACTCTTATCATGGTAGTACCCATGGTTCGCTAAGCGTTACCGGAAATGATGAAAAACAATCGAGTTTTAAACCTTTATTGCCTAACATTCAATTTATTGAGTTTAATAATATAGCTTCACTAGAAATTATTACCAATAAATCAGCTTGTGTAATTATTGAAACCATTCAAGGTGATGCCGGATTAATAAAACCTACACAAGAATTTATTGAAGCACTGAGAGCAAAATGTACCCAAACCGGAGCCTTACTTATATTTGATGAAGTTCAGGTTGGGATGGGAAGAACGGGGAAAATGTTTGCTTTTGAAAATTACCATGTGGTGCCTGACATATTAACGTTAGGAAAAGCCTTAGGTGGCGGAATGTCTATTGGTGCGTTTATTTCCTCTTATGATATAATGCACACTTTAACTCATCAACCAATTTTAGGGCACATTACTACCTTTGGTGGACACCCAGTAAATTGTGCAGCTGCAAATGCCTGTATTAATGTGCTAAAACAAGAAAGCTGGATTGCTGATGCAGAACAAAAAGGACAATTATTGGAAGACATCTTATCTCAAAGCAAACAAGTTTCGGAAATAAGAAGAGCAGGTTTGTTCTTAGCCATAGAAATGGGTTCTTTTGAAAAAGTAAAACAAGTGGTAGAAAAGTGTTTGGATAAAGGGTTAATTGGTTTCTGGTTCCTCTCTACTCCTACTGCATTTCGACTTTCTCCACCTCTATCTATTACTACAGAAGAAATCAGGGAAGCTGGGAAACTTATTCTTTCTTGTATAATTTAATGTGAATTTTGGATAAGAAAATCATTGTCCGTTTCGGCCACGGAAAAAAGTTAATCAAAAAAAGCCATCGCCAGCTTAATATCATCGTAACTTACCTTCCTGCCTAATTTATTGTAAATCACATTCAAACTAACAAGTGTGCTTTTTGGTTGTCGATCATACACTGCTTTAACCTTTTTAATAATGGAGTTTTTCGGTTTGTAGTAACTTAAATTTTCATTTGGAAAATCTTTACGGATTTTAATGAGATGCCCTGCAATGGTACCAATAGTAAGTCCTCTAATTTCAGCAATTTCTGCTAAAGAAACACTTTGTTTTAAATGCATCAAGGTAATTTCATAAGTAGATTGCTTGCCTGCTGCTTTCTCTTTTAATTTATTTTTGTGTTTGGTAATCTCTTTTTTATTAATTAAGCCACCACTATCCCGAATAAAGACTTTTGCTTGCAATGCTAATTCATCTAATTTAAACGCATTATCTGCATCGTTAGATAACTCCTGAAAACGTTTGTCTGCTTTTTGAGCCAACGTATCCACTTGCAAAGCTTTGTCGTTTAAACCAATCAATTGCAAATTTTCTAATTTCTTTAAACGAGAAAGTGCCACATAACCCTGTCCACTTTCAAAAGTTTTGGATAAATCAATTTCAGCTTCATCCAAAGTCATTCCTTGAGATTTATGAACAGTAATTGCCCAAGCCAATCGTAAAGGAATTTGGTTGTAGCTCGCCAGCGTTTTTCCTTTATCATCAATTATTTTCCAACTTTCCTGTTCGGTAGTAATGGCTTTACCATTGAGCAACTTAACCGAAGGAAATCCTTTATCAGTAAACCCTAACACTCTCCCCATAGAGCCATTCACGTATCTTTTTTCTGCATCGTTTTTCACAAACATTACCTTAGCTCCTATTTTTAACTGCAATCGCTCACCAGCCAAAACAGAATTTTTAAGTGTTTCTATTAATTTAATGTTTCCTTTGGTTTCAGCTGTATAGGTTTTAGACTTAGCAGATAAAGTTGCTAAATGTTCGGCATTGATATTATCTACATCAAAATTGTGGGTATATAATTTTGTTGGTTCTTTTGAAGCATCCAACTTGTTTTCGGTAGTCTTTATTAACTGTTGATAGCTATTTTCTGAAATACCACCTTGTCGAATTTCGTTTAATATCATGTTTAAGTCATTGTCACTTTGTCGGTATTGCTCAGTTAAATAACAAACCGACAAATTGGCTTTCAACCAGGCTTCCGACATAAAAGAAAACTTCTCTTTACTTGTTTCGCCCTGATTTCCAATGGGAGGTAATTGAAAAAAATCACCGCTCAACACCACTTGTATCCCACCAAAAGCATCCTCATTATTTTTAAAATAACGCAATACCACATCAACTGCATTGAGCTGATTTTTGTGTAACATCGAAATCTCATCAATAATCAAAACTTTAACTCTTTCTATATGATCTCTAAGGTATTTCTTAGATTTCATGCTAATTAAATTGCTTTGAGTAATAAATTCTTTTACGCCTATTCCCGCCCACGAATGTATCGTCATTCCATTCATGTGAGTTGCTGCAATTCCTGTAGAAGCTGTAACAGCCACAGGTACTTTCCGTTCTTTTAGATAAGAAATGTATTCATTTAACACATAGGTTTTCCCAGTTCCTGCAGAACCAGTAAGGAAAACATTTTTACCTGATTTTAATATGGCAAGAGCTTTTTCTTGAAGCATTTTGTGAAGGTAACAAAAACAAAAATATATTGTTATCGTGAGTCTGTCGAACTATAAACAATTTAATAATATAGTTGACTTATCCTTCGACATGCTCAGGATGACAACCATCGACAAGTCAAAATGACAACTATAAAAAAATCCCATCTAACAATGTTAAATGGGATTTTAGTCATAAAGGAACAGTTATTATTTTTTATCTTCTGCTTTTGCAGCTTCATCTTCTGTTACTTCTTCAAAATCAACATCAGTTACTTCATCTTCACTTGCAGCTCCTGCAGTTTCTTCACCAGTTGGTTGCTCACCACCTGCTTGTTGTTGTGCATTATACATTTCTTGAGATGCAGCTTGAAAAACAGTATTTAATTTTTCAGTACCAGCTTTCATACCTTCCATGTCTTTTGCTTCATGTGCTTTTTTCAATTCAGCTAAAGCATCTTCAATTGGTTGTTTTTTGTCAGCAGGTATTTTATCACCATATTCTTTCAATTGTTTTTCTGTTTGAAAAATTAAACTATCTGCTTGGTTAATAGTATCTACATTTTCTTTGGCTAATTTATCAGCATCAGCATTTTCTTCAGCTTCACGTTTCATTTTAGCAATTTCTTCCTCACTTAAACCAGATGAAGCTTCAATTCGAATACTTTGCTCTTTTCCTGTAGCTTTATCTTTAGCAGAAATGTTCATGATTCCGTTTGCATCAATATCAAAAGTAACTTCAATTTGAGGAACTCCTCTTGGTGCTGGTGGAATATCTGTTAATTGAAATCTTCCTAATGACTTGTTATCGTTAGCCATTGGTCTTTCACCTTGTAACACATGAATATCAACTGCAGGTTGGTTATCAGATGCAGTAGAGAACACTTCAGATTTTTTAGTTGGAATAGTTGTGTTGGCATCAATTAGTTTAGTCATTACGCTTCCCATAGTTTCAATTCCTAAGGAAAGCGGAGTAACATCTAACAACAACACATCTTTTACTTCTCCAGTTAAAACTCCACCCTGAATTGCTGCTCCAATTGCTACCACTTCATCAGGATTCACACCTTTTGATGGCTCTTTTCCAAAGAATTTTTTTACAGCATCTACAATAGCAGGGATACGTGTTGAACCACCAACTAAAATCACTTCATCAATATCTCCTGTGCCATATCCAGCTGCATTTAAAGCCAATTTGCATGGAGCGATTGTCCTTTTAATTAAACTGTCTGCCAATTGCTCAAATTGAGCTTTGGTTAATGTTTTAACTAAGTGTTTTGGTCCACTTGAAGTAGCTGTAACATAAGGAAGATTGATTTCAGTTTGAGTAGTACTAGATAATTCTATCTTAGCTTTTTCAGCAGCCTCTTTTAAACGTTGCAATGCCATTGGGTCTTTTCTCAAATCAATTGATTCATCTTTGTTAAATTCGTCAGCTAACCAATCGATAATAACCTGATCAAAATCATCTCCACCTAAGTGAGTATCACCATCCGTAGATTTTACTTCAAACACACCATCTCCCAATTCTAATACTGAAACATCATGTGTTCCACCACCACAGTCAAATACTACGATTTTTTGGTCTTTCTCTTTTTTATCTAAACCGTAAGCTAAAGCAGCAGCAGTAGGTTCATTAATAATTCTCTTAACTGTTAAACCAGCTATTTCTCCAGCTTCTTTAGTTGCTTGTCTTTGAGAATCGTTAAAGTATGCAGGTACTGTTATAACAGCTTCACTTACCGTTGTTCCTAAATAATCTTCTGCTGTTTTCTTCATTTTTTGAAGCACCATGGCTGATATTTCCTGAGGCGTATATAAACGGTCATCTATTTTTACTCTCGGAGTATTGTTGTCACCTTTTACAACTTTGTATGCAGAACGTTTAATTTCTTTAGCTACTTGGTCAAAAGAATTCCCCATAAATCTTTTAATAGAAGAAATCGTTTTTTCTGGATTGGTAATGGCTTGTCTTTTTGCAGGATCACCAACAGCTCTTTCGCTACCTTCTATAAAAGCGACAATAGAAGGAGTTGTTCTTTTCCCTTCTGAATTTGGAATAACAACCGGTTCATTACCTTCCATTACTGCAACACATGAATTGGTTGTTCCTAAATCTATTCCTATTATTTTACCCATAATATATAATTTTTATTTTTTTTATTTTTAATTCATTTGGGGTAGTCAAAGGCTATGCCATTGCATTTTTACCAAATAATAAAGAAATTATGACAGTTTTATGTGAGATTTCTTTTTTTTCAACTGACAGAATAGTGACATTAAGACAGTTTTAAAAAACTTATAAGTTGATATCTAAGCTACAAAGTACTGCAATAAAGTAACTTTTAACCTTTAACCTGATACTAAATATGTTCTCAGAAATAATTATTGTTGATTGCATTCATAGTTAGATGTTGGTGTAGGCACACCAAAACAGAAATCTAAGCCTAAAGATTGTAAATAACCAATAGTATAATCCGTTAAATTAACATTTCCCATCCCATTATTAGGATCAATGGTCGATTCCCATATTATTTTCTCTCTGGAAGAAAAAATACCTAAACCATTATTTATGTTGGTATATGATGGTTTATCTTGATTTACATTGTTTGAAGGGGCACTCACCAACATAAAGGTATTTAATTCTGTACCTGCAATCAAAAATTCCATAGAAATATTTTGAATTTCTCTATGTGATAAATAAGGTACATTTGGAGTTATATTACTCTCTATTTTTTGAAAAAATGTCTCCCCTTTCAGTACCCATTCTACACTTTCTCCATCTGTAGTGTTAGAAATTATTTTTTCGCCTAAAGGCATTTCAATACTTTTTAGAACAGAATCCTTATTACTTGCTATTGTATAATGTTCTATATAATTAAAAATAAGCTTAGCATTAACCCTCCCAATTCCAGCTCCGGTAGTAACTGTAATTGTTTGAGAGTTTGAATTACCATTAGAAGGTGTTCCTATCCAAAATGCAAATTTTGAATTTTTAGTTTTAGTTATATTTACATTATTAACTATATCTGTCTCTGCAGTTATTTCCTTGTCTAACAAATTGTTATAAATGTTTAATTTATAGATGAAATCTCTATTAATTGTAGGATTAACATACTTGTACAAAACGTTGGTCGAATTATCAAATATTCCAGCATCTTTAGGCACTTCATTTACTGTTCTAACTAAAGGAACAGTTGTTTTCAAATTACCATTGTTGTCATATTCTAATATCTGAACATCCAAATCACCATCTGCATAATTAAAATTATCTGAATTTGCTGCGGCATCAATTACACTTGGATTTCCCAAAAAGGCTTTATTAATTTTAATATAATGAATGGAGTCTAAAGGATTAATTAACCCATATACAACTGTTATATCTTCATAATCAGCATTAACATCAATATCTGTTTTACATGAGTTGACTCCTACAAAAACGATTAATAAGATTATTATATACAGTTTATTCATTAATTTTTATTTTTCTTATTTTATAAATACAAAAGTATCATTTTTAATTTAAAGAAACATATTTTGTAGCTTTGCTGACAATAAATTATACCAGTGGTAAGTATCAGGTATTAAACGGCAATATAAAATAAATTAAAGGTAATTATGTCAGTTCATTCAAATAATGTTAAAAGAGTTACAACTCATGTTCTACAGGAAATGAAGTTGAGAAATGAAAAAATATCCATGCTAACAGGATATGATTATTCTATGGCTAAAATTATTGATAATGCTGGAATTGATATTATTCTGGTTGGAGATTCTGCCTCTAATGTTATGGCTGGTCACGAAACTACCCTACCCATTACATTAGACCAAATGATTTATCATGCTTCATCAGTTATTAGAGCAGTAGAACGAGCTTTAGTTGTTGTTGATTTACCTTTTGGAACCTACCAGGGGAATTCTAAAGAAGCGTTATCTTCCGCCATTAAAATAATGAAAGAATCAGGTGCTCATGCTGTTAAGATGGAAGGCGGTAAAGAAATACTAGAATCTGTCAATAGAATTTTATCTGCCGGAATTCCGGTTATGGGACATTTAGGGTTAACACCACAATCTATTTATAAATTTGGAACATACGTGGTTCGTGCAAAAGAAGAAGAAGAAGCGAAAA
>CAYRAD010000038.1:0-12232 GCA_964422135.1 uncultured Vicingus sp. | reverse complement strand
AAAATATTAGGTTAGAAAGACCTTATGTATCAATCCCTTTTAATATTAACAAATCATCAATCGCCTTTTTTGTTGCAGAAATAGTGTACAAATCAATAAAAGAAGAAGAGCCAAATACTGATTTATTTGATTTTCTGTATCAATCATTTCAATTTTTGGATTTGCAAGATGAAAACTATAATAATTTTCATCTCCTATTTTTAGCCCAATTGTGCAAATACTTAGGCTTTTATCCTCAAACTGATGGAATTGATGCTTCTTCAAATTTATATTTTGCACTACAGGATGGATGTTTTTTGAATTACGAACCCGTTCATCAACCTTTTAGCTCTCCACCTGTTTCGCATAATCTTTTGAATCTTTTTACTGAAAGTTTTAATACCATTGGCAACTTAAAAATTGATATACGACAACGAAAACAACTTTTAAGCACTTTTTTAGATTATTTTACTTTGCATTTGAGTAATTTCGACAACTTGAAATCATTATCTGTTTTAGAAGAAGTACTTTACTAGTGTAATATATAATGCAACTAAAAACAAATATAAAATCCCTATGTTTTCTTGTTCTTTTATTAACAAGTTTTAGCTGTTTTTCACAAAAAATTAAAGTGTTAAACAAAGAAAACAAAGTAGGAATTGACCAGGTTTTTGTTTTCAATAATAACAAAAGCATTACCGCATTATCAGACTCATCAGGATTTGTTGATTTAACTATGTTTTTAAAAAAAGACACCTTAACTTTCACCCATCCAGGTTTTGGCACTTTTACTATTCCTAAACTTAATATAGGAAATACTATCTACCTTGAAGAACGAGCTATTATCATAGATGCTTTTGACATAGTTGCTGAACAGGATAAAGAAAAAGCGCTGGGAACAACTGCACATATTGATAAAATTGATTTAAAAACTGTACAATTTAACAATCCACAAACTTCAGCAGATATGTTAGAATTAAGTGGAAGCGTGTACATTCAAAAAAGTCAAATGGGCGGAGGAAGTCCGGTTATTAGAGGTTTTGAAGCAAATAGGGTCTTACTGGTTGTTGATGGTGTACGAATGAATAATGCTATTTATAGGAGTGGCCATTTGCAAAATGCAATAACTATAGATAATTCTATTCTTGAAAAAACTAACGTAATTTATGGTCCTAACTCAGTTATTTTTGGTAGTGATGCAATTGGCGGAGTAGTTCATTTCGAAACTAAAATGCCTCAATTCAGACAAGACAATGACACCATTAATAACAACAGTGCTGATGCCTACGCAAGATATTCAACTGCCAATAAAGAGAAAACTGTTCATTTTGATTTTAACCTTGGCGGAAAAAAGATTGCAGCAATTACCAGTGCCACATTCAGCGATTTTGAAGATCTCAGGATGGGTACAGTCGCAAACGATAATTATCCTGATTTTGGAATAGTTAAATATTACGCTGATAGAAGCAATGACAAAGATACAATGATTCACAAAAGTGATTATTACCAACAAATTGGAACCGGTTATCGACAAAAAGATTTTTTTGAAAAAATAAGTTATAAATTTTCCAATAAATTTCTTTTGACTTTAAACGCACAGTATTCTACATCATCGGATGTGCCCCGGTATGATCAATTAACAGTTCTAAAAAGTAATGGAGAATTTAAATGGGCAGAATGGTATTATGGCCCTCAAAATAGGTTATTAACATCACTTTCAGCAAAGATTAAGTCTAATTCTAATTGGTTTACAAAAATGAAAATCCTTACTCATTTCCAAAAAATTGATGAAGACAGAATAAGCAGAAAATATGGAAACGACAACAGGTCAACTCAAAATGAAGACATAAGCGTGTTTGGAATAAATATAGATTTTGTAAAAGAAAATGAAAATAAATCACAATGGTATTATGGTATTGAGGCTATTCATAACATTGTTTTATCTACTGCTTTTTCCGAAAATATCATTACACTCAAACAATCTGCAACTGCCACGAGGTATCCGGACAATGGTAGCACTTTAAGTAACGCTGCAGCATATTTAAGTTTCACAAATAATTTCACTGAAAAAGCTACCTATAGCATAGGTGCAAGATATAGTTATTCAATGTTAAAAGCATCTTTTACTGATACCACTTTTGTTAAACTTCCTTTTTCTGAGATTATTAATAACAATGGTGCTTTAACGGGAAATGCAGGGTTTAATTTTCATCCCAATAAAAAACTGGACTTTCAGCTTTCAGTATCCACTGCTTACAGAAACCCAAATGTTGATGACGTAGGCAAAGTTTTTTCTAAAAATGACTATGTGATGATACCTAACGACCAGATAAAACCTGAATATGCATATAATGGTGAATTGGGAATTACTAAAACTTTTGGTGAAAATGTGTTAACCATAAATGCAGTAGGTTTTTATACCATTTTAAGAAATGCAATTGTTAGAGATTACTTCAGTTTAGATGGACTGGATTCTCTAAATTATGATGGTGAACTACTTAAAATACAAGCCAATATTAATACTGAAGAAGCTATAGTTTATGGTTCTTCTGTAAATATTACTGCAAAATTAAGTAAAGAATTTAGCCTCAAAAGTTCTATGAACTATACTATCGGACAAGAAACTACTAATAACATTCCTTTAGCCCATATTCCACCTATTTATGGAAGAACAGATTTTATTATCCACTCTGACCCGCTCACCGTTAATGTATTTGTTAAATATCAAGCGTGGAAATGGATAAGCGATTATTCGCCCTTCGGAGAAGATAATGAAGATAAAGCTACCGTGAACGGAACTCCTGCATGGCAAACTTTTAACATTAGAGCTGAAATGCGAATAAAAAAATCATATTCAGCCCAGATTGCTGTTGAAAATATTCTTGATACTCATTATCGCCCTTTTGCATCAGGAGTTAGTGGTGCGGGGAGAAATTTTATTTTTACATTACGAGCTGATATATAACTCACTTACACTTTTCAACACCAAAAGTTTAGAACTATTCCTGATAATTATTATGCTCATTCATCTATAATATATATTTGTTAATGAAATAAATCTTATGACTATGGAATTTCAAAATCTTATTATTAAAACTGAAGAAAACATTGCTATTTTGACAATTAACAGGCCTGACCAGCTAAACGCTTTAAATTCTGAAACTATTGCTGAGCTTAGTAGTGCGTTTAAATTATTGGAAGCGGACAAAACCATTAAGGTAATTATTGTTACAGGTTCAGGAACTAAAGCTTTTATTGCCGGAGCAGACATTAAAGAGTTTTACCAGTTTAATGTAGAACAGGGAAAACAACTAAGTGCGAAAGGACACGAAACTTTGTTTAATCTGGTTGAAAATCTTTCAAAACCCGTTATAGGAGCTGTAAATGGCTTTGCATTAGGAGGTGGGTTGGAATTAGCCATGAGTTGCCACTTTAGATTGGCTTCCGACAATGCTAAACTTGGCTTACCAGAAGTTACCTTAGGAGTTATTCCAGGATATGGAGGGACACAAAGATTAGCTCAATTGGTGGGTAAAGGAAGAGCTATGGAGATGGTATTATCAGCCAAAATGATTTCAGCAGAAGAAGCATTAAATTACGGATTGGTCAACTATGTAACCTCTCAAGAAGATTTAATGGAATCCTGTAAAAAAATCGCGTTAAAGATTGTTAAAAATTCCCCTGTGGCAATAGCAAGCGCAATAAAAGCAATAAATGCTGGTTTTACAGATGGAATAAATGGTTTTAATACTGAAATAGAAGAATTTGGTAAATGTTTTGGAACAGAAGATTTTAAAGAAGGGACAACTGCTTTTGTGGAAAAAAGAAAAGCTGAATTTCCCGGAAGATAGTGTTTAGTTCAAGGTTCTGGGTTGGGAGTTAAAAGTTAAACAACCTTATACTTTAAACTTTAAACTTTAAACTCGAATATGTCAAATCCATTAAAAAAATTAGCAGGACAAACTGCCATTTATGGACTTACTAGTATTGTGGGTCGCTTACTTAATTGGTTTTTGGTTCCTGTTTATTTAGGGATTGCCCATTTTACAACTGATCAGTATGGCATTATAACTGAAATGTATTCCTATGTTGCCTTTTTGGTGGTGTTTTTAACTTATGGTATGGAAACGGCATTTTTTCGATTTTCCACTCTTGAAGAACATGATTCAAAAAAAGTTTATTCCACTGTAATATTTTCTTTATTTACTACTTCCTTTTTGTTCATTGCAGCTGCATTTTTGTTTGATCAATCCATTGCAAATTGGTTAAAATATCCTAATAATACAGAATTTGTAACCTGGTTTGCAATGATAGTTGGCCTTGATGCTATTTCATCCATTCCTATGGCAAAACTGAGAGCAGACAACCGTCCAATAAAATTTGCTGTTATTAATTTTGCTAATATCATTGTTAATATTGGTTTAAATCTATTTTTTCTTGCCTATTGTTTGCCAAAATTTCATGCCGGAGAAACTAATTGGTTAATTGAAAAATTCTATAACCCTGAAATAGGGGTTGGTTATGTTTTCATATCCAATCTTATCGCCAGCATAGTTAAATTTGTTTTGCTCCTTCCGGATATGTTCAAGGCTCATTATGGATTTGAGATTTCACTACTTAAAAAAATGTTTATTTATGCCCTCCCCCTTTTAGTCTCGGGTTGTCAGGTATAGTTAATGAAACCATTGACCGAATTATGCTAAAAAGGATGTTATTCAATGTTTTAGGAGAACAACAAACACTTTCCGAGTTAGGAATCTATGGCGCTTGTTATAAAATTTCAATCATTATCACTTTATTCATCCAGGCCTTTCGCTATGCTGCCGAACCTTTTTTCTTTTCGCAGGAAAAAGAAACCTATGCAAAGGAAACCTATGCAAAAGTGATGACCTATTTTGTAATTGTGTGTGCAACAATATTTTTAGGAGTTATGTTGTATATTGATGTTGTTAAATATTTTATACCAAATGCAGCATTTTGGGTAGGATTAAAAGTAGTTCCAATTTTGCTCTTCGCTAACATCAGTTTAGGCATTTATTATAATCAATCCATTTGGTATAAGCTGAGTGGAAAAACAAAATTCGGAGCATACATCGGATTGTTTGGAGCTTTTATAACAATATTGCTAAACTATTTGTTTATTCCAAAATATCATTACATGGCTTCGGCTTGGGCAACATTAATTTGCTACAGTTCTATGATGTTTCTATCTTTCATTTTAAGCCGTAAACATTATCCCATAAAATATAACTTATCAAAAATATTCCTATACCTTGGGTTAGCATTTGGCTTGTACTTTATTACACTCTATTTATCACTTCCTTCTGGATATATAAAATATGGAATACACAGCCTTTTTATGATTGGTTTTTTAACCCTTATATACTTCATAGAAAGACCAAAAAAAGTGGTAATTTAGCTTTTTTTAGCGGATGCGGTTATAAGTTAATTAGTTTAAAATAATGAAAATAAAAATAGTCAATAAATCAAATCATCCTTTACCGGAATATGGAACAGAAGCTTCGGCAGGTGTCGATTTAAGAGCAAACTTGTCTGAACCTATCGCTTTAAAACCATTGGAAAGAAAATTGGTAAAAACCGGGTTATTTATTGAATTACCTATTGGTTATGAGGCTCAAGTTAGGCCAAGAAGTGGATTAGCATTAAAACATGGAATTACTGTTTTAAATACTCCTGGAACAATTGATGCCGATTACAGGGGAGAAATTGGTGTAATTTTGGTAAATCTTTCGAACGAGGATTTTGTGATAGAAAATGGCGAACGAATCGCACAAATGGTAATAGCAAAACATAAACAAGCCAAATGGATTTTGGTTGAGGAACTTTCGGAAACAGAAAGAGGTGCCGGTGGATTTGGTAGTACTGGAAAAAAATAAAGCCCCCTTTAATTCCCAAAAAAGGGGAAAGCTATATATAGGGTGAAAGATAAATATATTAATGATAAAAATAAATTCTTTTCTCTGGAAAAGATTTTAATAGGCTTATGAAAATTATTGTGCCAATGGCAGGAAGAGGTTCAAGATTACGACCTCATACATTAACAATTCCTAAACCATTAATTCCGGTTGCTGGTAAACCTATTGTTCAACGACTCGTTGAAGACATTACCCAAGTTTGTGGAGAACCTGTAGATGAAATTGCATTTATTATTGGCGATTTTGGTGAGCAAGTTGAAAAAGACCTAATCTCAGTTGCAGAAAATCTGGGGGCAAAAGGAAGTATTTATTATCAGGAAACAGCTTTAGGTACAGCTCATGCCATATTATGTGCAAAAGACAGTTTAAAAGGAAATGTGGTAGTTGCTTTTGCTGATACACTTTTCAGAGCCGATTTTACATTGGATAGTGATGCAGAGGGAATTATTTGGGTGAATCAAATAGATGACCCCAGTGCTTTTGGAGTTGTTAAAGTGAATGCTGACAATGTGATTACCGATTTTGTTGAAAAGCCTAAAGATTTTGTTTCCGACCTTGCAATTATTGGCATCTATTATTTTAAAGATGGAAGCTATTTAAAAGACGAACTTCAGTATTTGATTGATAATAACATTACTGATAAAGGAGAGTTTCAGTTGACTGATGCGTTGGAAAACATGAAAAAGAAAGGCACAAAGTTTGCTCCCGGCAAAGTAAATGAATGGTTAGACTGTGGCAATTACAAAGCAACAGTTTATACGAATCAACGAGTTTTAGAGTTTATTAAAAAGGAAGATTTGATAGATGGTTCATTAATTAAAAAAAATAGTGTGATTATTGAACCTTGTTTTATTGCTAAAAATGTAGAAATAACAAACTCTATTATCGGACCTCATGTTTCAGTAGGAGAAAACACAGTAATAAAAAATTCCATGATTTCGAACTCTATTATTCAAACCAATACTTTAATAAGGTCGTCCAATTTCAAAAATTCAATGATAGGAAACCATGCTAATATCAAAGGAAAGGTGAGTGAATTAAGTGTTGGTGATTATAACGAAATGTACTAAATATTGATAAACAGCAAGACTATAATACTGGCATTTGGGTTTATTTTTTTGATTGGATGTACTTCTTCAAAAGATGCTAACCTTTCTTCGGGCAAAACTAAATCTCATAAAAAAGATAGTTCAAAGTTATCCGAATATGACCAAACCAATTTTAGTTTTTTATTTTTTAATGCCAATAAAGAACGTATTTTAGGAAACTATCAACTGGCTGCTAATCTTTTTACACAATGCATCCAAATTTCTCCAAAAGAACCAGCACCATACTATGAATTAGCTCGTCTTTTTGACAATTCGGATGAGAATAAACTTGCCCTGGAATATGCCGAAAAAGCAATAAATTTAAGCCCTAAAAACTATTGGTACAGGATACAATATGCTCATACCCTTGAAAAAAATAACAATTTTGAGGAAGCCATTAAACAATATAAAATAATGTTAGAAGAAAATCCTGAGAATACTGACATCTATTTTGATTTGGCAGGAATACAGTACTATACAGGAAAATATAATGACGCCATAGTAACATTAAATAATATCGAAAAAAAAATAGGTTTAACAGAAGAAATATCCGTACAAAAAGAAAAAACTTATATTAAACTTGGTGACATTGACAGAGCTGCAAATGAAATACAAAAGCTTATTGATAATTTTCCAGATGAACTTAGGTATCAGGTAATGTTAGCCGACTTATATATGGCAAACGAACATACCGAAAAAGCTTTTGAAGTATATAAGAACATTTTAGAGAAGGACCCTTCAAATCCTTATGCACATTTATCATTATACGATTTTTACAAAAGTAAAAATGAAAATAAAAAAGCTTCCGAACATATTAAAAAAGCATTTGCCAGCCCCGATTTGGATATAGATTCAAAAGTTAGAATCTTATTATCATACTATTCGGCAACCGAAAGTGAAAATAAACTAAAAAAAGAAGCCTTTGAATTAAACAAAATATTAATTAAAACTCACCCTACAGAAGCAAAAGCATATACAATTTATGCCGACTTTTTATATCGTGAAAAAAAGTTAGAAGGTGCAAAAGAAAATTATTTAAAAGCTATAGAATACGATAGCTCAAAATTTGCCATTTGGAGTCAGTTACTTTTTATTGAATCAGAACTTCAGGATAATGAAGCCATGCTTCGTGATAGTAAAGCCGCGTTGGAAATTTTTCCGAATCAATCTATCTTTTATTTTTTCTATGGCGCCTCCAACATACAAAAAAAGAACTATTCTGAAGCAATAGAATATCTGACAATAGGAAAGGATTATGTATTGGATAATCCTTCTTTACTAGCTCAATTTTATGCCAACTTAGGTGATGCTTATAACGGTATAAAAAAATACGAAGAATCTGATAATGCCTATGAAGAAGCTCTAAAAATTGAACCTAAAAATATTTATGTACTAAATAACTATAGCTATTATCTTTCATTAAGAAAAGAAAAATTGGAAAGAGCTGAAGAACTTTCTGCATTATGTAATGAATTAGAACCCGATCAGGCTAATTATCAAGACACTTATGCTTGGATATTATACCAACAAGGCAAATATGTACAAGCTAAAGATTGGCTCGAAAAAGCATTACAAAATGGTGGTAGTAATAACTCTGTAATTCTTGAACATTTAGGTGACGTATATTCCCAATTAAACAATATGTTAAAAGCTTTGGAGTATTGGAATAAAGCCAAAGAAGCTGATAATGGTGAAACAACTGAATTTTTGGATAGAAAAATAGCTGATAAAAAGCTCTATGAATAGAGCAAAATGGGCATACTGGTTCACTATCATTTTGCTCGGATTCTTTTTTAATTCGTGCAAAGTTCATGAAATTGAAAAAGTAAAAATTAAACCTCATTCTACTAAATACCTTGTAAATGAGTTGTTTAACAATGAATTTAATTTCAATTTCCTCTCCTCCAAAGCATCATTTACTTTTGATAATGGGAAAAAGACCTCCTTTAAAGCCCATTTAAGGATTAGAAAAGATAGTGCCATCTGGGTTTCAATAACGCCTCTCCTTGGAATAGAAATGGCTAGAGTTTTAATTACAAAAGATACCGTAAAAATTATGAATAGATCTTCGTCTGAGTATTTTATTGGCGATTATGATTACATCAATCATTTTCTAGGTGCGGATTTAGATTATCAAATGTTAGAGGCGTTGCTTATAGGTAATAGTTTAGATTTTGAATTAAATAATAAAATTCACTCATCAATTGACCGGAAGAAAGATTTGTACTTTTTAAGTACCGAGAAAAAAAGAAAGGTTAAAAAAGAAATAAAGAAGGACAAGAACAAAATTAAAAAACAAGCACAGGTCTTGTGGTTAGATCCGGCAACCTATAAAATAAAAGAGCTCTTACTTACAACATCACAATCAGAACATTCGTTAAATTGTATTTATAATGACTATAGAGAAATTGATACCCAGTTTGTTCCATTTAACCTCCATTTTGAACTTAAAACTGATACCATGAGCACTATAAATATAGTATATAATAAGATTACATTGAACAATTCATTAACTTTCCCTTTTAACATTCCAACAAAATATGTTCAGATTAAGCAGTAAATATTTATCGTTTACAGGACTAATAGTGCTGTTCTTTTTTGTTTCCCCAGTGCATGGACAAACAAAAAAAGAACTGGAATTAAAAAAACAAAAACTTCAAAAAGAAATAAATTTAACCAACAAACTCCTAAAAAAAACCCGAAAAAACAAGGATCTGACGCTGGATGAATTACTCAAATTAAAAAGCAAGATTAATTCGCGAACCGATTTAATTGCTGCCATTAGTGTCGAAATGAGGCTGATTAATAAAGAAATCACAAAAAGCAATCAGGATATAGATGATTTGGGAAAAGAAATTGCCCGCTTAAAAATTGAATATGCCAAAATAATATACTACGCTTTTAAACACCGAAGTTCTTATGATAAAATGATGTTTGTTTTTTCCTCCAAAAATATTAATCAAGCTTATAAACGGTTAAAATATATCCAGCAATATTCCGAATACCGAAAAGCCCAGGCAGCAGAAATAGTTAAAAATCAGGAAGAGTTAAAACTGAAAATTGAGGAACTGAAAAAAACCAATCAGGAAAAGACAATATTGGTTTCTTCTCAAGAACAGGAAAAACAAAACCTGGCTAACGAAAAAGCTGAACAGGAAAAAATAGTTCAGAAATTACAAGGAAAAGAACAGGAATTAAAAGCAGAACTTCAAAAAAAAGAGGAAGCGAAGCGGAAGCTGAATAAAGCCATTCAACGAATTATTGAAGAGGAAATTAGAAAAGCCCGTGAGGCCGCAAAAAAAGCAGGCAATACATCCAAAGGATTCCCTTTAACTCCCGAGGCACTAAAATTGTCAAACTCTTTTGCTTCCAATAAAGGTAAACTGCCCTGGCCGGTTAAAGAAGGTGTAATTACGGCAAAATTTGGCAAGCATCCACATCCGATTTTAGAAGGAATTGTTATTAACAATAATGGTATTGATATCAGTACCACATCAGGCTCTATAGCAAGGGCTATTTTTGAAGGAGAAGTAAGTTCGGTAGCCATAATTCCGGGAGAAGGAAAAGTGGTAATGGTGCGTCATGGTGAGTACTTGAGTGTCTATTCATACATGACTGATGTTTTTGTGAAAAAAGGAGATAAGATTACCACCAAACAGGACTTAGGCATTTTGGTAAACGAAGCAGGAAAAAGTAAAACACAGGTGCATATCGAAATTTGGAAAGGTATGATTAAGCTTAATCCTGAATATTGGATATTAAGACGATAAAAACACCTCCCTCTTTTATGAGAAAAGTTCTGATTTTTAACGGGAAGAATTCCTCTCTAAAAACGAAGAGTTAAGGATGTTTAAAAAGATAAACAAGAAATGACTGCTATAAAATTTACTACTCCGGTTCCTATTCCAAAATCTGAATTTAACATTATTCACCAAGATCCTGTTTTGCTTTTTGGTTCTTGTTTTACCGAATCCATCGGGCAAAAATTGCTGGAGAACAAGTTCAACATAAACATCAACCCTAACGGAATAATATACAACCCGATTTCTGTTATTAGTGCTTTGCAACGAATAATTGATGGGCAACTTTATACAGAAAATGAACTGCTTCACTTTAATGGAAAATGGTTAAGCCTAAATCATCATGGTAGTTTTTCTTCTCTAGAAAAAGCAGACTGTTTAAACAAAATAAATACATCCGTCACTAAGGCACATGAGCAATTAAGTAAAGCCAAAATAGTAATTATCACATTTGGTTCGGCATGGGTTTATGAATACAAAGAAAAAGGAATTGTAGCCAATTGCCACAAAATCCCTGCGAAAGAATTTACCAAGCGATTGCTGAATGTTGGCGAAATTGTGGAGCATTTCAACACAATGTTTACCGCTTTGAAAACCATAAATCCTCAAATAAAAATTGTTTTAACCATTAGTCCGGTTCGGCATGTTGGTGATGGTTTGCACGAAAATAACCTCAGCAAGTCCGTATTACATTTGGCTACAGATAACATCATAAAACAGAACCAAAACTGTTCTTATTTTCCAGCTTACGAATTGGTAATTGACGAATTAAGAGATTATCGTTTTTTTAAAGACGATTTGGTTCACCCCAGCCAAATGGCAGTAAATTATGTTTGGGAAAAATTTTGTGCTACTTTTTTTGATGAAGATACGATGTTATTAAACGAGGCCATCAAAAAAGTTCGTAATGCAGCTCACCACAATCCGTTTAATGCAAAAAGCGAGACTCATCAAAAATTTGTTGCAGCGTTGCTGGAGACCATTACCAAAATTCAGGAAGACTTTCCTTTTTTAGATTTTGAGGAAGAAAAAAATTTAATTCATTAAAGATTAAAGGATTTTCGTTTATCGCTACTTTATGTAATCATTTTATTGATATCAAATATATAGTAATCAGCCCACATAATGAAAAATAGATGTCTTGGTAAATCGTTGTTTATTGATACGACTTACTCTTTTGGTTTATAAAGCTATAATCTTTAATTAAGAAAGAATCGTTCTCTAATTTTATTTGTATTTTGATTTATTAATAAATGATTTTAACATATTACTTAATGAGGACTCTCTTAATTCGCCCATAGAGATGTTATGAGAACCAAAATATTTATTTTTGGAATTGTTAAATGAAAAATAACTAATACTATAAGCAGATGGAGGTGTTGCTACCCCTCCCAATGCAGCTAAAACTGTAAGTCCAGCAGTTCTCAAT
>CAYRAD010000037.1:0-12258 GCA_964422135.1 uncultured Vicingus sp. | reverse complement strand
AAAGTATGGTCAAAAGCTGTAAAAGATTCAGCTGGTTTGTATAATTTTTATGATAAAAATAAAGCAAATTATATGTGGGGGCAACGTGTTGAAGCAACTTTATATAGTTGTAGTGATGCTGCCGTTGCCAAAAATGTTCAGAAAATACTTAAGAAAAAAACAAAAAAAGGATACACCAATGATGATATAATTAAAATGATAAATACCAATAGTCAACTTGCTTTAAAAATTGAGGAAAATAAATATGCTAAAGGTGAGAACGAAATAGTTGATAAAGCGACATGGCAGGATGGTGTAACTTCTGTAATTAATGGTGATAAAAATGTAACGATTGTTGAAGTAAAAAAAGTTTTAGAACCTGAACCAAAGAAAATAACAGAAATAAAAGGGTTAATTACTTCAGATTATCAAAATTATTTGGAAGAGGAGTGGGTTAAAGAATTAAAAGCTAAATATAAAGTAGAAGTTAACAAAGAAGTATTAAAAATGGTTAAGTAATATCGGATTTTATTAACTATTTACAAAACTATGAGAATAGCCATCCTTTTATTAATTACATTTTTTGTTTCATGTAATTTGTTAGAAGAAAAAAAGGATAATAATGCTATCGCCAGAGTAAATGATAAGTACTTACTATATTCAGATATAAAAGACATCATTCCGAAAGGAGCAACTAAAGATGATAGTACTCTTTTTGTAAATAATTATATCAATAACTGGATTAAAGAAAGTCTGATTCTTCAAAAAGCAGAGTTGAACTTAAAGGAAAATCAAAAAGATTTTCAGAAACAGTTAGAAGATTATAGGAAATCATTGTTGATTTATTCGTACGAAAAAGAACTGATTAAGCAACGATTAGATACGAATGTAAATACTGAGGAGATTGAAGAATTTTATGATAATAATAAACAAAACTTTATTTTAAGAGATGATATTGTAAAGGTTAGGTACCTGAAAATTATAAAAAATGCTCCTCATTTAAAAAAAATCAGAAAAATATATAAATCATCAAAACCTGAAGATATTGAAAAGTTGAAAGAATTGGCACACCAATATTCCGAAAAATTCCATTTAAATGATAATCAGTGGATTTATTTTGATGAATTAAAAAAAGAAGTTCCAATTCAAGTGAATCAAACTATTGGTTATTTAAAAAATATTAATAACATCGAAGTTGAAGATTCGTTATCCTATTATTTCGTTTATATTAGGGATTTTAAACTTAAAAATGATGTTTCACCATTGAGTTTTGAAACACAAAATATTAAAAATATTATTATCAATAAAAGAAAATTAAGTTTGACGAATAAAATAAGTAATGATTTATATCAGGAAGCAGTTGTGAATAAGGATATAGAAATTTATAAGCTAAATAATGATGAAAAATAGAATAATAGTTCTTTTGATTATATCACTTACAACTTCTTTTTGTTTAAAGGCTCAGGAAGACGGAAAAGTTATTGATAAAATAATAGCGGTTGTAGGAGGCAATCCTATATTAAAATCTGATTTGGAATCACAAATTGTTTCATTGAGAGCTCAAGGTGTTTTAGTTGACCAAAAGGCCAGTTGTGAGATGTTTGAGCAATTATTATTTCAGAAATTATTATTACATCAAGCTGAGATTGACAGTGTAACTGTAACTGATGCGGAAGTAGAGTCAGAAATTGACAGAAGGATGGATTATTTTATTGCTCAAATCGGGTCAGAAAAAAAACTGGAGCAATATTATAAAAAATCAATTCTTGAAATAAAAGAAGAATTTAGGACTATACTTAAAGAACAAATGGTAAGTCAGCGAATGCAAAGTAAAATAACTTCTAATGTTCAGATAACACCAAAAGAAGTAAAAGCTTATTTTAATAATCTTGCTAAAGATAGTATTCCTCTTATAGAATCGGAGGTTGAATACGCTCAAATACTAATTAATGCAAAAGAAAGCATAGCTGAGAAGGAAGAAGCACGAGAAAAAATAAATAATTTACGTGAGCGAATTATTAAGGGAGAAGAATTCTCTACTTTGGCGATATTATATTCGGAAGATGAAGGATCGGCAAAAAATGGAGGAGAACTTGGGTTTATGGGTAGAGCAGAATTAGTACCTGAATTTTCGATTGTAGCATTTAAATTAAAAACCAAAGCAGTTTCAGAAATTGTAGAAACAGAGTTTGGGTTCCATATCATACAATTAATTGAGAGAAGAGGGCAAAAAGTGAATGTTAGACACCTATTAATTAAAGTTAATATTGGGGAAGAACAAATACAAAAAGCTAAAAATTTAGCGGATAGTGTATATAACATCTTGAATACAGATACATTGACTTTTGAACAATTGGCAGAAAAATATTCTGATGATAAACAAACTAAAAATAGTAGAGGATTAGTTGTAAATCCCCAAACAGGAACTTCACTTTTTAATATAGATCAGGTAAACCCACAGGTTTTCTATACCATCGATAAAATGAAACCCGGTGAAATATATAAACCGGTACCCAGCCAGACTTCAAATGGAAAAAAAGGATATCGTATTATTAAATTAATAACAAAGACCGAACCCCATAAAGCTACTCTCGAATCGGATTATTCTAAAATAAAGGAGGCAGCGTTAACTAATAAACAGAATGAAGAAGTGAAAAAGTGGATTGCAGGTAAAATTAGTCAAACCTATTTGAAGATTGATGATGAATATAAAGATTGTCAGTTTGAAAATGAATGGGTTAAATAATTTCAATATTTAGTAATTTTAATGACTTAGAAAATAATTATGTCAGAAAATAAATATCAAACGGAAGTTGAGGCTATAGATGCATTTGTTTTAAGGTATCAGGATTTAAAAAAAGAGATATCTAAGGTAATTGTTGGGCAGGATGAAGTGATTAAAAATGTTTTAATTTCAATTTTTAGCCGCGGCCATTGTTTATTGGTGGGAGTTCCTGGATTAGCCAAGACTTTATTGGTGAGCACCATTTCAGATGCTTTAGGTTTAACTTTTAACAGAATACAGTTTACGCCCGACCTGATGCCTTCGGATATTATAGGTTCGGAAATATTAGATGAGAATAAGAATTTTAAATTTATTAAAGGGCCTTTATTTGCTAATATTATTCTGGCTGATGAGATAAACCGTACTCCTCCTAAAACTCAATCTGCTTTACTGGAAGCTATGCAGGAAAGAACTATAACTGCTGCAGGGCATCAATATAAATTGTCAGAACCATTTTTTGTATTGGCTACTCAAAATCCAATAGAGCAGGAGGGAACCTATCCATTACCCGAGGCTCAATTGGATCGTTTCATGTTTAATGTTTGGGTAGATTATCCGAAATACAACGAAGAACTCTCTATTGTTAAAAATACAACAACTGATAATCATGTTGAGTTGAAAAAGGTGATGCAAGCAGAAGAGATTATTTATTTTCAAAACTTAATCAGAAAATTACCTGTAGCTGAAAATGTTATGGAATATGCGGTTAAACTGGCATCCAGCACAAGGGCAGGAAACGAGTTTGCTTCAGATGTGGTTAACAATTATTTAAGTTGGGGGGCCGGACCAAGAGCTTCTCAGTACCTGATTATTGGGGCTAAATGCCATGCAGCCATTAATGGAAAGTATTCTCCCGATATAGAGGATGTAAAAGCAGTAGCTGAACCTATATTACGTCATAGGATTGTAAGAAATTACAAGGCTGAAGCAGATGGATTTACGATTAAAAAGATTATTAATGGGTTATTGTAAAATATAAATTATCGCAGCAGTGTAATAGCTCCTTTTAAAACAAATTCTTCTTCTTCGTTATTGGTGTATTTAATTACGTAAAAATAGGTGCCTTCGGTAACATCTTTACCCTTGTGCTTTCCGTTCCAGTTTACCTCAGATGGATTGCTATTAAACACAACATTGCCCCATCTATTATAAACAGATACATAATAAGAGTACATAAAATCAATTCCTGGGAAAAAATCATTAATACCATCACCATTTGGTGTAAAAAAATTAGGTACATTAAAATCAGTTGATATAGTTTTGATGACAGAATCAGAACACATGCCATTACTGATAGTTAGCTGGATGTTATATGTACCTGTAGAATTGTAATTGTAAATAGGGTTTTTGGTGGTGTCACTTGCTAGGAAACCATCACCAAAATTCCAAAGAGAAGTATTTGCACCAGTACTGCTATTGTTAAAAGATATTGATGTATTATTTGTGAAATAGATATTATCATCAGAATAGAAGGTTGGTGACATTGTAAAATCAACTATAATCGGCTCATAAATTGTATCGAAAGGTATTTGTAAATCTGTTAAAATACTTCCATTACATCCACTTGTCCCACCGTAATATGTGCCTCCGGCTAGGCCATTGATTCCTCCATTCATCATAATGGAAACACTATCCGGGACAGTAAGATTACTCATCCAACATACACCACCACCACCACCACCACCAGGACCAAAACCCTGACCAATTGTAGAACCACCTGATCCTCCATTAATGGTAACATTTACTTTGGTGATAAAATTCTGAATATTTAATAAAACCGTTCCACCTGCACCGCCACCACCAACTCCATCTCCATAAGCACCTCCACTGGCAGAATTATTTCCACCTGCAAAAATATAATGTCCATCTCCCTTAATTGCCTTAGCTGTTATTATCACCATTCCTCCACCATTAGCACCGCTTGTTCCGTTGCCAAAATGTTCATGACCGGAACCACCACCACCTCCAATAAAAATCTTATTTTCTGTATTTGAATAAGGTAATGCATGACCTCCAATTCCATAAACAAGTTGTTCTCCACCGCTTTGATCTACAGGATATCCCCAGCCACCATCTCCTCCACAACCAAAGTTTGCACCACCACCACCACCAGTGGTATGTATATTTCCTCCGCCACCTGCATTTGCAGGAGCACCCCTTCCTGAAGTAAAAGGAGTATTTCCGTAGAAAGAAATTCCTTCACCTTTTAAAGCATAAAATTGTGGGTCGGGTGATTCAGCATAATATTCATAACGAATATCAAATATATGGTCAGCATCATGAACAATTCCTCCCCTAAATCCTTTTCCCATCACATTGATATGGTTGTTCATTATTAAGGTATCCTGTGCATCAATAGCTATAATTCCACCGGTTTTCCCATTCCATTCGGGACAGGTTAAAATCCCATTAATAACAGGTCGTTTATATTGAGGAACCTTAATAATTTGTACGTTTCCTTCAACCTCGTAATCACGTAATAACGAATGTTTTAAAGTTATTTCATTACCATTAACAGCATCAACTTTAGCAAATTCATAATTACCGGTGTTTCCATATTCTAAAATTGTTCCATACGATGAAGTATTAGTGCTATCTATAATTGCTCCCTGCATCTGAATAACTATTATCAGATTATCATGGCTAAAAATACTGGCATTAGCTACATTTAGTTTATAATCACATTGGCTAACATTACTTAACAGGTATGTATAAGAATTTACAATTCCTGAGATACTTGGGGAGCCGTCTTCTCCATTGCCAATACCCTGAGCAATACAATTTAAAGAGGTAATAAAAAAGTAGAAACTTATAGTAATTATATTAACGATATTTTTGATATCATTCATCTTATTTGATTACTGAAAATTTTACCATTTCCACAACATCTTTTAAGCCCTGCCCACTTATTACTCTAAGTTTACAAAAGTATATACCTGAAGCATAGTTGTTTACAGGAATGGAAATGGATTCCATGTTCTTATACGTATTTGAAATTATTTGTTCTCCTATTACATTGTAAACTACTACTTCAGCTTCATCTCCTTCTGAAGAACCTAAAATTTTTACGAACAGATTTTCACTGCTTGGATTAGGGAAAATAGAAATTGAAAAAGGTGGTGGTGGAGGTGGTTTAGGTGGCGGACAAGTAACAATCGGTGCAGCAGAACCACCATTATGATATATCTCTATTCCACCGCGATAATTTCCAATTAGTAAATCAATTGTACCATCTCCGTTTATATCTCCACCTGAAATGCTTGCCCTATCACCAACTTTTATTCCCAGATAGATAGAATCGACTAATGTGAAATTTCCACTCATCTCACTATTAATGTTTTTATACAGGTAAATATATCCTCTTTCGGAACCCACTAAAAGTGAAAATTCACCCGTACTATCTAAAACAGTTAGAAAAGGTGAACTATAGCCTGTTAACTCTCCGTCTTCTTTTACGTCAACTCCACCTGTAGAATTATTTACTATTGTAAAATCGGCATTAGTCTTGGTTCCGGTATTTTGATAATAATTTAACGTTCCTTCTCTTTCACCGATCAATAAATCCAATAAACCATCGCAATTTACATCAACGAGTTGAGGAGCACTATTCTTTCCTATATCAATTCCTTTATAATAAGGTGCGGCTAATACAAAGTTAGCAGGGCTTCCAATTCCCGCAGTATTCATAAAATAGTGTAAATTCCCTTCGCTTTCACCAATAAGCATGTCCTGGTCTCCATCATCATCTAAATCACCAAACGTAGGGTAAACACCTAAAAAGCCATAGGTGGAAATGTTTGCATAATCTCTGGTAACCAATTCGAATAAAGGGTTTTGAAGAGTGCCTATGTTTTCATATAACGATAAATCTGATACATAGGGTGTTGTATACGAGTAATAACCAAAGTTTCCAATCACTAAGTCCATCAGTCCATCTGAATTATAATCAAACAATACTGGATTTGCTCCTTCACCAACCTCTATCATTTGATCCTGTAGAAATGCATTTTTCTTAAAAGTAAAATAGGGAGAGCAATCAGTATTGGTATTTTCGTAGTACCATGTACCTGCAAAGTTTTCTGAAACATGAAGAGCATTAGGAGCAGCAATCAGGTCTCTCAATCCGTCATTATTTATATCTAAATGAAAGGCTACCGGAAAATTATGAATGTCAATTGGGTTATCAGTGGGATAAGACACATCGATTGCAGTCATATGTGCAGTTATATTATCTCCACCATTTATTAGCATATAGGTTTCAGTACATGTTACATCTCCAATAATAACTTCCATATCGTTATCACAGTCTAAATCTAAAGCCAGTGTGGTAGAACCTGCATGAAATTTTTTATCTGTTTTATTGCTAACACCACAAGTATCTAATGTTACAGAGCAATCACCAAATGCTTCTTCAAATTTTCCCCAACAACTGTCTTGAAGTGTAAATTCCAAAGAATCAGGAATTCCATAATTTTCAATAGACATATTTTTATAGTATTCCATTAAAGAACCTGTAAATTCAAATGTTAAAATATCAACATCTCCATCACCGTCAATATCTTTTATGGCCGGAATATCCCATTCACTTACAAAAATAAATGATCCATCTGCAAACAACATGGAATCAATAAGAGTGAATTGTAAACCATTAATTATATCATAATCATTACGATAAACTTTAACTCCAGTGTAAGTTGAAGTAAAAATATCTTTCTTTCCGTCCCCATTATAATCTACCAATAATGCCCAACCTCTCATTTCAGGAAACTTTGATTCGTACTCTGGTATATATTCATAATCGATTAAGTTCGGAGTTCCGTTGTTTAAAAATGTAAGTACTTTGTTTCCACTTCTGTCGAAAATAAAAAGATCCATAATACCATCTCCATTCATATCTATATCAGAGAATTGAGGATTATTTACTCCCCCTGCCCATGGATATGCTATTGTATCTCCTGAAATGATAACAGGTACGGTATCCCATTTATTGAATAATGGTTGAGCAGAAACAGAAAATGAGATAATAAGAAATGCAATAATTGTAATAACAATCTTTACGATTTTATCGATAAAAGCATAGCCATGTTTGACGTTTCCAATTAGAATCATCGATTGAATTTAATTATCTTCTTTTGTAGTGTTGTTTTTCCTGTCTGATTTATATTAATGAGATATATACCACCATTTAGTTCAGCGATATTTAGTTGATAGGTTTGTGATGGAGGTGATATTTTTATGGGACTGTCAGTTATAACTTTCCGACCTTTTGTATCAGTAACGTAAATGTTAAGGGATACACTTTTACTGCTTTTAAAATCAATATTTACAATATCATTTGCAGGTAAAGGGTAAACCTTTTCTATAGTAAAATTATTCTTAACACTTAAATCATGAATACCTGTTACATCTTCATATAGCACTAAAGTATCAGTATATATATCATCACCTGATGGAGCATTATTATCGTTAGCAGCTACACCAGAAAGATAAAAAGTAACAGTTCCGGCTCCTGCAGAAGGAGCTTTCCAGTTGTACATCCAATCATGCATGTTTAATGAAGATGGCTCTCCAGCTCCTGTTGCTGTTTGTTCTACATAATCATAACCTCCAGAAGATATAAGTTGTGTATTTATCGGCATAGTAATCGTTGAAGTTCCTGCATTAGACCCATTACTTAATCTTGCTACAACCTGAAATCCACCCTTAATTTTTGTGTTATCAATTAAATAGGGCATCATATTGTAATTTGAGTCGGGTTGGTAAAAGTTATTGGTAGGAACTCCTCCCATTATTGTTAATTCGGCAAATCCAGGCCCTGTATTGGGTGTTCCAGAATGACATCCTGGTCCTGAACATGAACTTTCCCCTGGTGCATTCGTACTACCAGCTGGAGGACCGGATACATAAGAACTAATTATTATTGATATACAAAAAAGAAATATTGTTAAAGGAATTATATAAAGCCATGTTATTTTTTTCATAGTTAGTAAGTTTTAAACACTATTAAAATACAAATCAGTTTATAGAATATTCAATAATATATGATATAGTGTAAACAAGGTACAATCAAAGGTAGGAAAAAGAAATGATAGATAAGAACTAAAAAACAGCGTAACTATTATTTCTATTATAGCTTGGATTGATAGATTTGATTTCGAAGATACAAAGGTATGGTTACTAATAAATATGCATTCTCACATTGGTTTAATTGGAAAATTCCATTCTTGCTTTAATATCTTTTCCGTTATTTTGGAAAAATAAATAAGAATGTCAAATTATTAAGCTTCCGTCATAAGTTTATGCTTACCCTTGCTTTTTCTTATTCTACAACTCACCACTTTATATTCAGGACACATGGATTCAGAGCAATGTTCGTCAGAGGTAATAATGTTGAGCATAATTTCTGGGAAATGGAAGGTAGAACTTAAAATTCCAGGTTTCATTTCATCAGTAACAACAGCTTTAATATCAACTTTTCCTCTTGGAGATTCCACGCAAACCATGTCACCATTGGTTATTCCTTCTTTTTTAGCATCAGCTGGATTAATCAATAATACATCTTCGGTTAAAATCTCCACATTACCTGTTCTACGTGTCATAGCACCACAATTGTAGTGTTCTAATTCTCTATTAGTGGTAATGATGTATGGGAAATCTTTACCATGCGTTTCAATTTCATGCGATTCTTCAAAATCAAAATAGTCAATTTTCCCTTTGCCTCTTTTAAACTCTGTAATGTGTAACATTTGGGTATCGGTTCCATCATGAAGAACTGGCCATTGTTTTCCATTATCTCCTAATTCATCCCATTTTACTCCTTCAAAGAAAGGTACAATTTGAGCTATTTCTTTAAGCATATTATCTGCGGTGTAATCTACTTGTTTATAACCCATTCGGTTCATTACATCCACAATAATTTGTCCATCTGGTTTTGTACCTAGAATAGGTTCAACTACTTTTTGTACCCGTTGAATTCTTCGTTCGCCATTGGTAAATGTTCCTTCTTTTTCTAAGAAAGATGCTCCTGGTAAAATTACGGTAGCGTGTTTAGCGGTTTCAGTCATAAATAATTCCTGAACTACTAATAACTCCAAGCTATCCATTGCTTTAATCACTTTATTAGTGTTAGGGTCTGTCTGAACTACATCTTCACCAATAATCCAACAAGCTTTTAAGTCTCCAGCTATGGCTGCATCAAACATTTCAGGTATTTTATAACCTACATGACTTGGAACTTCTCTTCCATAAAAGGTGTTGTATTTTTTATTGATGTCAGGATTGGTAACATCCAAATATCCAGCACCTTGGTGTGGTTGAGCACCCATATCTGCTGCCCCTTGCACATTGTTTTGACCTCTTAATGGATTTACGCCAGCTCCCTTTTTACCAATGTTACCGGTTATCATGGCTAAATCAGCAATTAACTGAACAGTAAATGTTCCTTGGGTATGCTCGGTAACTCCTAATCCGTGAAATTCCATGGCTGCGTTAGCGGTGGCATAAGCTACAGCTGCTTCTTTAACCAAGTTTCTGTCAACTCCAGTAATTTTTTCTAATTCATCAATATCTAATTTTAAAACATTTTCTTTAAAATCTTCATAGCCTTCAGTTCTGTTATCAATAAATTGTTGGTCTTCTAATCCTTCTTGCAAAATATAATAGAACATCATATTAAGGAGTGCTACATTTGTTCCTGGTCTAAGTTGTAAATGAAAAGTAGCGTATTTTGCTAATTCTGTTTTTCTAGGGTCAACAACAATACTGGTAACCCCTTTCATAAATTTTTGTTTTATTCTAGCACCAGTTACTGGATGAGCATTGGTAGGATTAGCTCCTATTACAAAGATACAATCAGTATGATCTAAATCTTCTACGGAGTTAGTAGCTGCACCAGTTCCAAATGCTCTTTGCATACCCAAGGCAGTAGGAGAGTGACATACTCTTGCACAACAGTCAATATTATTAGTACCGACAACTGCCCTCATAAATTTTTGCATGATGTAGTTTTCTTCATTTGGTGTTCTGGAAGAAGAAATTCCGGCTATTGCATCAGGTCCACAAGTTGCTTTTATTCTATTTAATTCCTTTACAATATAATCATAAGCTTCATCCCAACTTACTTCTTCAAATTTTCCATTTCTTTTAATCATTGGGCTTTTTAGCCTGTCGGGATGATCATAAAATTTAAATGCAAAACGACCTTTTAGGCAAGTATGACCATGATTGGCTTCTGCTTCATAAGGTGCTTGTATCGATAGTATTTTTCCATTTTTTGTAGAAACTTCAAGATTGCATCCCACACCACAATAGGTGCATACAGTTCTTGTTTTTTGTTCTGCTTTTATCGCTTTTGATTGAAAAACATCAGATATTGCAGAAGTAGGACAAGCTTGGGAACAAGCTCCACAACTCACACAATCAGAATCCATAAAAGTTTGTTCAAATCCTTTGATAATATGAGCATCAAAACCTCTACCAGCCATGTTTAAAACTAACTCACCTTGTACTTCATCGCAAGCTCTTACACAACGGTAACAGTTAATACACTTAGAAAAATCGGAGGTCATATAAGGATGACTTAAATCCTTAGTACGGTCTAAATGATTAGCTCCTACAGGATATCGTACTTCTCTGATTCCAACTCTTGCAGCAATATCCTGAAGTTCACAGTTTCCGTTAACCTCACAAGTTAAACAGTCTAAAGGATGGTCAGTTAAAACCAATTCGATAATGTTCTTTCTGAGCTTTTGAATGTTGTCAGATTCAGGATATATGTAAAGTCCTTCTGAAATTGGGGTGTGACAAGAAGCTTGTGCTTTAGTTTTTCCACCTTTTTCAAGAGCGACATCCACACTACAAATCCTGCATGAACCAAATGGGTCAAGATTCGGGGAGTCACATAAAGTGGGGACAGATTTTTTGCCATGATGCCTTCTGATAAAAGACAATATAGTTTCTCCTTGTTTGAATTCAAAAGGCTGGTTGTTGATGTAAGCTATATTTTTCATAGTGCTATTTTTCTATATCAATATTATTTAAAGTAAAGGTATATGTCGTACCATCATTATTTGATGTTCTTTCATAATCTCCTTCCAATTGTGTAGATAATATGCCAATCAACTCCAATCCGAAATTCGGATTAGACTTGTCGGATTCCATCCATTTGCCGTTATCTGAATAATTCAGTAAAAATTTACCATCTATTCCTTCGGAAATCTTAATATTTATAAGACCTTCTTCTATATTAGTAAAAGCATGCTTAATAGAATTGGTTAATAACTCGTTGATTAATAGTCCTAAGGGAACAATTGTTTTTAATCCTACTGTTTTTAAATCTGAATTAACATTAATAGTAAGAAGGTCTCCTAAATCGGCTAAAGATTTTATATCCTTGGATAAATCTCTTAAATATGATTTTACCTCTATTCGACCTAACTCAGTTTGTTGGTATAATCTTTTATGAATTAACGACATTACCATGATTCTGTTAATGG
>CAYRAD010000036.1:6656-12293 GCA_964422135.1 uncultured Vicingus sp. | reverse complement strand
ACTCGAATTGACAGAATTTTGTTAAAATGCACAACGGGTTCTTTATAATTTAATTTTAAATCTTGAGCTATAGAAATAATATCACAATAATAGTTTCCTTCCATTCGGGAGGGTTAGGGAGGTCTTTTAATTGTTTAGCATTACAGGCATAACCAACATTAACACTTCTTCATTGTCATCATTTTTGTGAGAAGGAGTTAATATCCCTGCTCTATTAGAAGCCGACATGGCAATATTAACATCATCAGATTCTAAATTAGTCAACATTTCAATTAAAAATCTTGAGTTAAATCCAATTTCCATGTCATCACCTTCGTACTGACAAGTTAATCGTTCATTTGCTTCGTTTGCAAAGTCTAAATCTTCAGCAGAAATAGTTAACTCACTACCTGTCATTTTCAATCTAACTTGATGAGTTGTTTTGTTAGAAAATATAGAAACCCTTTTGATAGAATTCAATAATGCATTTCGACTTACTGTTAATTTATTAGGGTTTTCAGTTGGAATAACCGCATTGTAATTAGGGTATTTCCCATCAATTAATCTGGCAGTCATTTTGGTAGAGCCGAAAACAAACATTACGTTAGTTTCGTTGTACTCTATTTTAACTTCTTCACCTACATTACTAAGTATGTTTTTTAAAAGAGTCAATGGTTTTTTTGGAAGAATAAAGGAAGCTCCTTTATCTACTTTTAAGTCAGTTCTTTTGTACCTAACCAATTTATGTGCATCGGTAGCAACAAATGTAATGTTATCATTGTTTAACTCAAACAACACACCAGACATCACTGGTCTTAACTCGTCATTCCCAGTAGCAAATAGTGTTTTAATTACTGCATTTGAAAGAATAGCCGCTTCAATATTTATTGAAGAAGGTGACTCTAATTGAGGTGTTTTAGGAAACTCCTCACCATTATGTCCAGTTAATTTGTATTTACCATAATCTGAAGAAATTTCAATTCCGAAATTTGTTGAGTCAATAGTAAAAGTTAACGGTTGGTCAGGAAAAGTTTTTAACGTATCTAACAGTAATTTTGCAGGTATAGCAATATTTCCATCTTCTTTGGCTTCCACATCAATTTTAGTAACCATAATGGTTTCCAAATCTGAAGCAGTTATACTTAATTCTCCTTTTTTTATTTGAAATAAAAAATCATCTAAAATTGGCAATGTATTACTTGCATTTAATACTCCACCAATTATTTGTAATTTTTTTAATAGAAGTTCACTGGATACTATAAATTTCATGTGTCTTTTTTAAAATTATTCCATCTAGGCAAACAACAAAAATAATTTTTTTAGTGTGGTTTAATTTTTAAACTTTTAATTAATTATTAACAGTTGTTTATATAATTTAAACTACCAGAACAGCGTCCTTTACTTTCTGATTTATTAATGCTAAACTGATAACATCTATCATATTTTTTACATAGTGGAAAGTAAGCCCTTTTATATAATCTGCTTTAATTTCCTCAATATCTTTTTTATTATCCTCCGACAAGATTATCTCTTTTATCTCGGCTCTTTTGGCTGCTAAAATCTTCTCTTTTATTCCTCCAACTGGCAGTACTCTTCCTCTTAAAGTTATTTCTCCTGTCATGGCTAAGTTACTTTTCACTTTTTTCTGTGTAAAAGCAGATGCTAATGACGTTAGCATGGTTATTCCAGCTGATGGTCCATCTTTTGGTGTTGCACCTTCAGGCACATGAATATGAACATCCCATTTTTCAAATACTTCGGGTTTTAAATTGAGAACCTGTGCATGAGCCTTTAAATAAGCTAAAGCGATGATTGCCGATTCCTTCATCACATCACCTAAATTTCCTGTTAAGGTTAATTTTCCCTTTCCTTTACTTAAACTAGTTTCTATAAATAATATATCACCTCCTACTGAAGTCCATGCCAAACCAGTTACAACACCGGCTACTTCATTTCCTTGGTATTTATCTTTAGAATGACCGGGTCCTAAAATTTTTATTAAATCAGTAAGCTCTATTTTAGATTTAACTTCTTCTTCCATAGCTATTTGTTTTGCTATGTTACGAATAATCTTTGCAATTTTTTTCTCTAATAAACGAACACCAGATTCTCTTGTATATTCAGTAATAATTTTCTCTAAAACTTTTTTTGGTAGTTTTAAATGCGTTTTCTTTAAACCATGATTTTTAAGCAACTTTGGAATTAAATGTTTGGTAGCAATTTCAATTTTTTCTTCAACAGTGTATCCATTAATCTCAATAATCTCCATCCTGTCTCGAAGTGCTGGCTGTATGGTTGAAAGTGAATTTGCTGTTGCTATAAAAAGCACTTTTGATAAGTCATAATCCAATTCTAAAAAATTGTCATAAAAATTTTCATTTTGTTCCGGATCTAACACCTCTAACAAAGCTGAAGAAGGATCACCTTGATGACTTGCTCCTACTTTATCAATTTCATCTAACACATAAACTGGGTTGGATGAATTCACTTTTTTGATGTTCTGAATAATCCTACCCGGCATTGCACCAATATATGTTTTTCGATGACCTCTTATTTCCGCTTCATCTCTAATGCCACCTAAAGACATCCGAACATATTTTCTATTCAACGCTTCAGCAATAGACTTTCCCAATGATGTTTTACCCACACCCGGAGGGCCATACAAACATAAAATGGGCGATTTCATATTCCCTTTTAATTTCAATACTGCTAAATATTCAATAATTCTTTCTTTTACTTTTTCTAAACCAAAATGATCTTTATCTAATATTTTTTGCGCTCTTTTCAGGTCAAAATTATCCTTGGTATAATCTTCCCAGGGCAATTCTATCAATGTTTCCAGATAATTTAATTGAACTGAATATTCAGCAGATTGATGATTTAATCGTTGGAATTTTTGCAACTCTTTATTAAATCTTTCTTGTACGGTTTTACTCCATTTTTTCTCAGCTGCTTTCTTTTTAAAATCTTCAATTTCCTGCTGTTGAGGATCACCTCCCAATTCTTCCTGAATTTGTTTAATCTGCTGATTTAAAAAATATTCCCGTTGTTGTTGGTCTAAATCAGTTCTAACTTTAGACTGGATATCATTCTTTAATTCTAGTAATTGCAATTCTTTAGTTAGGTGTTCGAGCAACAAATTTGCCCTGTCAATTAACTCCGGCATTTCCAATAGGCTTTGCTTGACGTTAACGCCTGCTTTCATGTTGGAAGCAATAAAATTGATTAAGAATGTAGGGCTTTCGATGTTTTTTATAGCAAAAGTTGCCTCAGTTGGAATTGAGGGGGATTGCTCTATAATTTGAGAAGCCAAATCTTTTATTGAAGAAACTAACGCATTAAAATTTTTCCCTGATGGTTTATCTAACTGATCAAAAGCTTCAATTTTAGCTTTTAAATAAGGCTCTTTTTGAGTAATCTCTTTTATTTTAAATCTCTTTTTTCCTTGAATAATAACCGTAGTATTGCCATCTGGCATTCTTAACATTTTAAGAATGTGGGCAATAGTTCCAATTTTATTTAAATCTTCTTCTTTGGGGTCTTCAATTTTATCATTTTTTTGTGAAACAACTCCTAATACTTTATCTCCTTTGTATGCTTCTTTAATTAATTTAATCGATTTATCTCTGCCAACAGTAATTGGAATTACAACACCAGGAAAAAGCACTGTATTTCTTAATGGTAATATTGGCAACTCATCAGGAGTATCTTCGGCATTCAACTGTTCTTCATCGTCTGGTGATAACAAAGGGATAAATTCAGTATCTTCATCCATCACATTACTAATTACTATATTTTCAAAATCAGAATTATCTTTCATTTATAATTTTTTTAAAAGGTCATTATGACATTATTTTTGAAATTTTTAAGAATAATTGCCATTCCCCCTACATTTCAAGACTCGTGCCATAAGATTATTACTGAAATATTGGCGGTTTTATTGGCTATTATTTTGACGATATTTTGAAGTCTGTTCAAATATGGCAGTTAAAATATCTTTGTCTTCCTTATTCAATTCAATATTTCTTCTTTTCATCACTATTTCCGCTACTTCAAAAACTTTTTCCAAATTATAAGTAGTAAAACCATTCGCCCCGCCCCAGCTAAAAGATGGCACATAGTTTCTTGGAAAGCCACTTCCAAATATATTTGAAGAAACACCAACAACAGTTCCAGTATTAAACATGGTATTAATGCCACATTTTGAATGGTCTCCCATCATTAAACCACAAAATTGCAAGCCTGTTTTTTCAAATTTATTATTTTCGTAGGACCATAATTTAACTTCTGAGTAGTTATTTTTCAGATTCGAAGTATTGGTGTCAGCACCTAAGTTACACCACTCTCCAATCACAGCGTTACCCAAAAACCCATCATGTCCTTTATTGGAATAATCCTGTATCACACAATTACTGACTTCTCCTCCCACTTTAGAAAACTTACCAATAGTTGTTGAGCCATAGATCTTTGCCCCCATTTTTAACACAGCATTTGCACATAAAGCCAGTGAGCCACGCACAAGGCAGCCTTCCATTATTTCTGCTGATTTACCAATGTAAATTGACCCAGTAGTAGAATTTAGTATCGAAGCTTCAACTTTGGCTCCTTCCTCAATAAATATATTATCACCAATTATTGTATTTGTTGAACTAACTGAAGCTGATTTTCTCCCTTCTGTGATTAATTTATAATCGTCTTCAAAAGCAATAGCATTTTTGGTAAATAAATCAGTAGCCGATTTTAATTCCACAGAGATAAAACTTTCATTGTAATCTCTAATATGATAAGAGGCCGAATTATATTGTTCTAATGTGCATTTTGCTGCTACAATACTATTTTCATAGAGTATTGCTTCACCTTTGGTCAAATTATTTACAATAAAGTTAACTAGTTTTTCATTGGGTAAAAATCGCGAATTGATAAAAATGTTCTCACTACTTTCTTTTAAAGGATATTTTTTTGATAAATAATTTTCTGATAGATATGAAATCGTTACATCTATGTTTTCCTTTTTGAAATTATACTCCCATTTTTCTTCAATGGTGAGTATTCCTACCCTCAATTTAGCAATGGGCTTGGTATATACTAAAGGTAAGAATCGTTCTCTTTTATCTTCAAAAAATATGATATTCATTTGAACAGGTATTTAACTTACGAAAATAAAAAAAGTCCTAGTAACAACTAGGACTTTTAAGAATTATTATAATATTTTATTATTTAGAATGTTTTGCGTAACGATTCTTAAATTTATCAATTCTACCGGCAGTATCAACCAATTTCATTTTTCCGGTGTAAAAAGGATGAGATTTATGTGAAATCTCAAGTTTAACTAAAGGATATTCATTACCGTCTTCCCATTTTTCGGTTTCTGTTGTTTCGGCAGTAGATTTACACAAAAATGCATAATCATTCGACATATCTTTAAATATTACCATTCTGTAATTTTCCGGATGTATATCTTTTTTCATCTTATTATTTTTTCAATTCTTTAAAAACGGATGCAAATTTATGTTTTTTTTTGTTCTAAACAATTTTTTCTGATAGATAAAGTTGCTTTGAAAATTTGCTATATTCAATTAATAAGTACAACAGTTTGGTTAAAATTATTTCAAAAACAAAATAATGAGTCCTTTATTAGATTCTTCACTGTTTTTTATT